>VERO01000141.1 GCA_018882625.1 Phycisphaerales bacterium
GTGCAGGCTCCGCGCAGCGCCCTCGTGGGTGCGGCGCCGCCGGACGAGGGTGAGCCGGTCACGCTCGACCTGCGTGCGCTGGCCCGGGCGATCGCCGATCCCGATGCATGGGGGTCGCTGGACCCGTCGGCCCGGGCGCTGCTGGAGGGCGCTCTTGGCCGCGCGCTCTCAGATGGCACGCCCGGCCGGCGTATGGTGCTTGAAGCGACCATCGCCTCGGAGCGCTCGCGCATCGGTGCCGATCTCGCGCTGCGGGACGTTGACGCGCTCGTGCGACAGCACGGTTCGCCGCCGGCAGGCGACCCCGCGGCGTTCGCGATCCAGCAGGCACGGATGCGCAGCGCGTCGGCTGGCACCGCGCGTGCGCAGGCTGCTTCAGCGGCGGTGCAGGCCGAGGCGCGAGCGGCACTGTCGGTCATCCGTGCGCTCGAGGACAGCGTGTCCCGCGCGGGCAGCATGATGGCCGGATGGCAGGCGCGCCGATTTCTCGTGTCGGGTGCGCTCGCCTCTGGAGTGCCGGAGTGGAGCGCCGCGCGCGCGCTCCTGATGCGCAGCGAGCGGGCCGCATGGTGTGACGCGCTCGATGGCGAGTCGGCGCGTCCCGCCGCGGAGCTGTGGGCTGCGGCGCTGGACTCGCTCGGCCAGTCGGCGCAGGCGCGCACCGATGCGCCAGATCCCGCGACATGGATCGGATGGAGGCTGGCACGTGGGCAGCTCGAGCAGTCGGCGCAACGCACGCTGTTTCTCGCGGGCCTGCCCGGGCTGAGGGCTCCATCCATGGCTGTGCCCGGCGCCGGCAGCCAGAGATAGGATCGCTTCGTGGAACTCTCGTACCGCACCGCTGGCGAGTCGCACGGGCCGTGCGTGCTTGCGCTGGTCGAGGGAATGCCGGCCGGCGTTCCGGTGGACGTGGCGGGCATCGATGCGGAGCTTGCACGAAGGCAGGGCGGGTACGGCCGCGGGGCGCGCCAGCGCATCGAGCAGGACAGCATCGAGGTGCTCTCAGGCGTGAGGCTCGGGCACACGATCGGCAGCCCGATTGCGATGCGCATCCCCAACCGGGACTCGCGGATCGACGATGTGGTGCGGACGCCGCCGGTGCACCGGCCGCGGCCCGGACATGCCGACCTCGCGGGCAGCATCAAGTGGCTGACGAACGACTGCAGGGCGACGCTCGAGCGCGCGAGCGCGCGAGAGACCGCGGCACGCACTGCCGCGGGCGCGCTGGCGCGCAGCCTCCTGCGCCCCTTCGGCATCGAGGTGTTCGGATTCGTGCGCGGCGCGCTCGATGCGGTGTGGGATGGCGTCCCGCGGCCGGAGGACCTTGCGGCGGTGCGCGCGGCGCGCGACGCAAGCGACGTGTACTGCCCGGATCCTGCCACGGGTGCGCGCATCGCCGCGCACATCCGCACCGCCAAGGAGCGCAAGGACACCGTGGGCGGTCTCTGCGAGGTCCACGTCTTCGGCGCTATGCCGGGGCTGGGCTCGTGCGCGAGCTCCACCGAGCGCCTCGATGCGCGGCTCGCCGGCGCGGTGATGGGGATCCAGGCCTTCAAGTCCGTGGAGATCGGGCTGGGCAAGGACGTGGCGTCGCGCATGGGCAGCGCCGTGCATGACCCCATCGCCTTCGATCCGGCGCGTACGGACGGCCCGCACCTGGGCTACGGGCGGCCCTCCAACAACGCAGGCGGACTGGAAGGCGGCATGAGCAACGGCATGCCCATCGTGGTGCGCGGGGCGATGAAGCCGATCAGCACGCTGCTGCAGGGGCTGCCGAGCGTCGATCTTGTCACCGGCGAGGCCGTCACCAGCCAGTACGAGCGCTCCGACATCTGCGCGGTCGCGGCCGCGAGCGTGGTGATGGAGAACGTGGTGGCCTTCGAGGTGGCGCGCGCGCTGCGCGCCAAGTTCGGCGGCGACTCGCTCGACGAGATGTCGGCGAATGTGCGGAGCTACCTGTCGGCAGCCCGCGCGCTCACTTCATCATGGCGCGCATCCGCTCCTGGTCGAGCGTGAGCGAGAGCGCCGACCCGTCCTGCCTCATCTTCAGTCCCTCGAAGAGCGGACCCCACTGGGTTGGCTTCGGCGCAGGCGCATCGCCATCCTCGGCGTCTCCCTCGGCCATCATCGACTGCATCTGGATGAACCCGAGGATCGTCTGGAGGGTCTCGTCCCAGGCGGAGTTGAACTCGGCTGCCTGGGCGTCGCTGGCGAAGGCCATGCGCGCGCGGATGGCGGGGGCCTTGCCGAATGTCACGGACGCCGACAGCATCTGCAGCGTCTCGAGCGCGGAGACGACGCGACCGACCATCATCTGCGCCTGAAGCATCATCTCGTCGTCGGAATCGAGCGCCGCGCGCATCGAGTCCGTCATGCGCATGGCCATGGCCATCGATGCGCCCGACTGGCGCGAGATCGCGGACTCGAAGGACTTCGCCATGGCCTCGTCGCCGCCGGTGGGCAGCGGCTGGTCCGATGAGGTGCGGATCGCAAACCACCCGGGCGCCACCGATGTCGCGGTGCACTCGGCAAGGTCGTCGTCCATGCTGCGCAGCGCCTTCTCGATCGCGGGACCTGCATCGCGCGTCTTGGCCTGCACGAGGGCGGTGCCGAACTCGAAGAGGGCATCGGAGTCCGCGCCCGCGGCATCGGCCGCGAGCTCGCCCGCGCTGGAGAGCGCCGACTCGGGAATGACCACCCAGATGCCGGTGGCGCCGGCCTCGACCAGCGACCTCATCGCGGCATCAGAGACCGTGTTGTCACCACCCTCCTCCTCCATCGAGAGAGCCTGCAGCTGGATGAGCCCCGACAGCTGCACGATCTGCGGGTTCGACGAGCGGCGCGCGATGTCCGCCACCGCATCCATCGACTCGCGGATCATGGCGCTCTGCATCGACGCAGGGTCGACTCTCACGACGATCGCGGTGTCCGCGGGCACTGCCTCGGCCGGCAGGCTCTCCTGCACGCCGCATGCGGCGAGAGCGCACGGGATGATGGCCATCAGGGATCGCACGGCGGTAGCGAGTGGGTGCATCGCCAGATGCTAGATGGCGCGCCGGAAGGGGCGCGAGTCGCCTCACGGCTGCGTGGGGCGGTCTCCTGCGGCGGGCTGCAAGGTCAGGGCGACCAACCCGCTGGCGCGAGCTCGAAATGCGCGAACTCGAAGCCGGGGGCGACCACGCATCCCATCAGGCTCCAGTCACCAAGCGGCTGCGCACTCTGCCACGCGTGCGCTGGCACCACGGCCTGCGGACGCTCGCCCGCGGTGAGGTTGATGCCGAGCCGGTGCAGGGCAACCGCGGGCAATGCACAGTCGCGTGCACGCGATGCGTGGCTGTCGCCGGCCCGCGGATCCTGCCCCGTCGCGACCGACAGCTCCATCGGTGCGCCAGCGTGCCACGCCCAGAGCTCGTCCGCATCGACACGGTGCCAGTGCGACCGCTGTCCGCGCTCGAGCAGGTAGTAGATCGATGTCATCGCGGCGCGCGAGGGGTCTGCGCCGGGCACACGGGCATGCATGCCGCCGCTGGATCCCGCGCCGGCGTTCCGCCCATGCGCAAGCGGCTCCACGCGCTGCAGCGAGCGGTGGATCTCGACGTACCAGCCCCCTTCGGGATGAGGCCGCATGCCCAGTGCGCCGACGATCTCCTGTGCCTCTCGCATGCACGTGACGTTAGCTGCCTGTGACCTACGATCGCGGGATGCATCCGCAGCACGCATCGCATGCATCGTCATCGCCCTCGGACCAGGTCGCGCTCGAGGCGGCCATCGCCGCACTGGGGGCAGAGTCGGGCACGGTGCACAGGATCGGAGACGACGGGCACCTGCACCTCAGCGCAATCGTCGGGCAGTATCCGCCTCCCGTGATGGAGGCGATCCGGCGCATCCCCGTAGGCAAGGGCCTCGCAGGCCTCGCCGCGGAGCGCCGCGAGCCCGTGACGGTGTGCAACATCCAGGACGATGCGTCAGGCCAGACGCGGCCGGGCGCACGCGCCACCGGCATGGAGGGTGCGATCACGGTGCCATGCATCGATGCGACCGGCACGTTGCGTGCTGTGCTGGGCATCGCGAACCGTTCGGCGCGCACCTTCGCGTCCGAAGAGGTCAGCGCACTCCTGTCGCGCGGCCGCGACCTCGCCTGCGCCATCGCCTGCTCGGGGCCGCACAGCGCGTGATCGACCTCGTGCACGTCGCACTTGCGGCGAGCGCCGCTGCCGGTGTGGCCATCGGGGCCACGGTGGCTGTCGAGCGTTTGGGCGGACGCATCGGCGGCGTGCTCGCGACGATTCCCACGACGATCGTGCCTGCCACAGCGGCGATCTGGATCTCGATGCCCCAGGAGGCCGGCGCGCTCGAGTCGTTCCGCATCTCGATGGCGCTGGTCCCCGTAGGCATGCTGCTCTGCGGGTGCGTGCTCGCGACATGGCGCCTCCTGCCGCAGCGGCTGCCTCGCGGATGGAGCGATGCGCGGCGCATGTGGTGCACGCTCGCCACGAGCGTGTGCGTCTGGGCGACAGGATCCGCAGCGATAGTCGCCGCAGAGCATGCGATCGGCCCAACGCTCGTCACCGCAGCCGTATGGGGCGCTGCAGGCTGGGCCATGACGCTCGCCCTTGGGGTTGGCTTGTGGCGCATCTCGCATCACGCGCCGCGCGGTCACCGGAAGGTTGGGGCTGTCGCGCTCGCGCTGCGCGGCACCGCTTCAGGCACGGCAATCGCCATCTCGACAGCGATTGCCCAGTCCGGCTTCCCCATCGCCTCTGGCATCGCGAGCACATTTCCGGCGATCTTCCTCACGACCATGGTGGCCACATGGATCGCGCAGGGCAGCGGAGTGCCGACGGGAGCCACCGGGCCGATGGTGCTCGGATCGCTCAGCGTCGGTGCCTACGCGGCGCTGTCGGCCGTGCTGTACCCCGAGGCCGGCCTCGCGCTGGGCATTCCCCTCTGCTGGGTGCTCGCCGTGATCGGCACCACGGTGCCCGTGCACCTGTGGCTGCTGCGCGGGGCGCGCCACAGCCCTGCGCCCGTGACCCGCGCCCCCTAGCGCGCTGCCATCGGTGTGGAGCTGGCCCGCCGTGGCAGGCCGGTGCCCGCAATAGTTGCACGGTGGGGCGCACACGAGCCGACCTCTTCGGTGCATGGACACCTCAGAGCTCGTCGAGCAGGCGCACACGGCGGTCCAGCGGTACGGCGTCACCGATGGGGAGTCGTTCCGGCTCAAGGACCACGACCCTGCGGACACGGGCGCGCTCTCCGGCAAGGACAAGCCGCGTGCGCAGGAGATGCTCGCGGAGGGCATCCGCGTGCTTTCCGAGATGCAGGACACCCTCTACGCGCAGAACCGCTGGTCCATCCTGCTCATCTTCCAGGCGATGGATGCGGCCGGCAAGGATGGCGTGATCAAGCATGTGATGAGCGGGGTGAACCCGCAGGGCTGCGACGTGCACCCGTTCAAGGCGCCAACGCACCAGGAGCTCGACCACGACTTCATGTGGCGCTGCAGCCGCGCGCTGCCATCCCGCGGCAAGATCGGCATCTTCAACCGCTCCTACTACGAGGAGGTCCTCGTGGTGCGGGTGCACGAGGGCATCCTGCGCACGCAGCAGCTGCCGCCATCGCTCGTCACGGACGGCATCTGGGACCAGCGGCTCAAGGACATCCGCTCGTACGAGCGCTACCTCTCGCGCAACGGCACGGTGATCCGCAAGTTCTTCCTCAACGTCTCGCGCGAGGAGCAGCGACGGCGATTTCTCGAGCGCATCGAGAACCCGTCGAAGAACTGGAAGTTCAACGAGGCGGATGTGGCCGAGCGCGCGCACTGGAGCGACTACATGAAGGCGTACGAGGCGGCGATCAGGGCTACCGCAACGCCCGAGGCGCCGTGGTTCGTGGTGCCCGCCGACAACAAGTGGTTCACCAGGCTTGTGGTGGCAGGCGTGGTGATCGACACGCTCGCGTCGCTCAGCCTCAAGTACCCGGTTCTGGATCCGGTGCGCCAGGCGAAGCTCGCTGCAGCGAGGCAGTCGCTGCTCAGCGAGCGCTGAACCTGCGGGGGGGTCCGCGGCGGCCGGGTAGCGCACGGTCCCGCCGGGACGGGCCGCCGCAGCGCGTCGGTCAGGATGTGGGGACGACGGGCTGCGCGTCGCGGTCACTGCAGAGGATCACGAGCAGGTTGCCCACGATCTGCGCCTTCTGCTGCGGTGCAAGCTCCACGACGCCCCGCTCCTGGATGCGGGCAAGCGCCATCTCCACCATGCTGACCGCGCCCTCGACGATCTTCGTGCGGGCCGCGATCACCGCGCTGGCCTGCTGGCGCCGCAGCATCGCGGCTGCGATCTCAGGCGCGTACGCGAGGCTCGAGATGCGCGCCTCGAGCACCTCGACGCCCGCCTGCGC
>VERO01000142.1 GCA_018882625.1 Phycisphaerales bacterium
GTACGACGGCACGGATCGCGCAGGCCGCGGACCAACGGACCCTGTGCGCCGTGCGATACAGCGCCGCGCGCTGAGCAGGTTCGCGGACCGTCTGGCGGCATTCGCGCCCGACATCGTGGTGAGCACGCACTTCCTCACCTCTGAGTGGTTCGCGTGGATGCGCCGCCGCCGCGCCATCGACTGCCCGATGGTGACGGTGGTCACTGACCTTCACCCTCACGCGATCTGGCTGCACGGGCCATGCGAGGCGGTGTGCGTGTCGTCGGACAGCGCCGCTGGCATCGTGCGCGCATCCGCGCATGCTGATCGCGCCGAGGTCACTGGCATCCCCATCGATCCGGAGTTTGCCCGCAAGCTGACCCGAGACGATGCAGCCCTTGCGATCGGGGATGCACGCGACGGGATCGGCGGCGGACCTGTCGACCCCGAGCGCCGCCGCGTGCTGTTCTCGACAGGCGGCTGCTGCGTGGGTCCGGTGCGGCAGATGTGGGATTCGCTACTCGAGCTGCCGCGCGACATCGAGCTCGTCGCCATCTGCGGGCACAGCGCGCGAGCCAAGGCAAGCGTCGAGTCGCTCGCGCGCGAGCGCGGCGCCGAGGACCGTGTCCGCGTGATCGGGTTCACCGACCGCATGCATGCATGGATGGCCGCATCGGATGCGCTCGTGGGAAAGCCTGGCGGCCTCACGAGCGCAGAGTGCCGCGCACGCGGGCTTCCCATGGTGATCGCGTGCGCAGTGCCTGGACAGGAAGACCGCAACGCCCACTGCATGGAGCGCTGGGGGTGCGCGATCCGCTGCCCATCGCCTTCCGATGCCGGTGCCGTCGTGCGCAGCCTCATGGATGACCGCCAGCGGCTGGCGGCGATGTCCGCGTCTGCGCTCGCGCACGCGCAGCCGCACTCGGCGAGGGATGTCGCTGCGGTCGTCCATCGCGTGAGCGGAATCGGTCATCTACCTTCCTCCGCGTGCACAGTAACGGACACGCCACGCAGGGTCGCTCCGCCCCGAGCCTCGCGCGCATCGGCGAGGTCCTCGGCACCTTCGCCAGCCTCGGGATGACCTCATTCGGCGGTCCCGTCGCGCACCTCGCGCACTTTCGCGAGCGGTGCGTGCAGCGGCTCCGCTGGATCGATGACGCGCACTACGCGCAGCTGGTGGCCTGCTGCCACGCGCTGCCTGGACCCACGAGTTCGCAGGCTGGGTTCCTGCTCGGCTGGCTTCGCGCTGGACCGCTCGGCGCATTGGCCGCATGGGTCGCCTTCACCGCACCAAGCGCTGCGGTCATGATCCTGCTGGCGATCGCACTCGGCTCAAGCGCGGATCCGTCTGCGTCGGGATGGATCGCGGGCATCAAGGCGATCGTGCCCGCTGTCGTGCTGCATGCGGTCGCGGGCATGGCGCGCACGCTCTGCCGGGGTGCGGCGCGCGTGGCGATCGCCACGGTTGCGGGCGGCATCACACTGGCCTGGACGCACCCGCTGGAGCAGCTGGTCGCCATTGCCGTCGGTGCGCTTGCAGGCGTTGCCGTTCTGGGAGTCGCTGGATCGGGCCGGTACAGGCCTGCAGCGACTGCCGCGCCGAATGGTGCAGCGCACCCAGATGCGGCCGCGCGATCGGAGAGCATGATGCCGGATGCCCATCCCCTGCACATCAGCCGGGCAGCTGCACTCGCATGCGCGACACTGCTCGCGCTGGTCGTGGCCGGATCGCTGCTCGTACGCGATAACCGCATCATGCCCTACGTCAGCGCGGGAATGCTGGTGTTCGGCGGAGGCCATGTCGTGCTTCCTCTGCTTGAGGCGGACCTCGTGCCGGGCATCGTCGACCAGTCGCGGTTCCTCGCCGGGTACGGCGCAGCGCAGGCGATTCCGGGACCGCTCTTCACGATCGCGTCGTACTTGGGGGCATCGGCAGCCGCGCGCACCGGCGATCCTGCCGGCGCCTCCGCGCTGTGGGGCATCGCGGCGACGGCCGCGATCTTCGCGCCAGGTCTGCTGCTGGCGGCAATCGCGTGGCCGCTCTGGAGTGCGCTCTCGCGGATGCCGCGCGCCATGCATGCGCTCGCCGGAGTGCAGGCCGCGGTCACGGGAATCCTCGCCGCAGCCCTGATCGAGATGGTGGTACCGGCGTCCCTCGCGCCAGCGGGGCGCGCCGACCTGTGGCTCTGCGCGATCGCCGCGCTCGCCTTCGTGGCGCTGCGCTGGGGCGCGCCCGCCTGGCTCGTCACCGTCGCCGGATCGCTGCTGGGGGCCGCATCCGCCGCGCTAGATTGATCCCATGCGCTGCTCGCCCGCCAGAACCGTCGCACTGCTGATCGCCGCTGCACTCGGCCCTGCGCTCGGGTGCACCACTGTGTCAGGCAGCGGCCGGTCGCAGCTGAACATGCTGTCCGCGGCCGAGGAGCGCAGCCTTGGCGAGCAGGCCTACGCGGAGGAGCTCTCCGGCGCCAAGGTCATCACCTCCGGCCCCGACTACGACCGCGTGCAGCGCGTGTCGCGCCGCATCTTCGAGAGCGCCAACCGCAACCACGCGATCGCGCGCTCCTTCAGCTGGCAGGTCACGCTGATCGACGACCCGAAGATGGTGAACGCATGGGCGCTGCCC
The DNA here is from genome assembly GCA_018882625.1 of Phycisphaerales bacterium. Taxonomy (GTDB): domain Bacteria; phylum Planctomycetota; class Phycisphaerae; order Phycisphaerales; family SM1A02; genus ZLKRG44. Next base: position 2,606 of record VERO01000142.1, read on the forward strand.
GGCGGCAAGTGCGCGGTGTACTCGGGACTGCTCAGGGTCGCCGACACCGACGACCTGCTCGCAGTCGTCATGGGTCACGAGTGCGCGCACGCCACATCGCGACACTCGGGCGAGCGCATCACCCAGCAGGTGCTTGGGGAGACGCTCGCCAACACCGCATTCGTGCTCGCCGACATGCCGCCGGCCGGGCAGCAGGCGGTGATGGCTGGGCTCGGCCTCGGCGGACTCGCCTTCAGCCGAAGCCACGAGTCGGAGGCCGACGAGATCGGCCTCATGATCTCGGCGGATGCGGGCTACGACCCGCGCGCCGCGATCACGCTCTGGCAGCGCATGGATTCGGCCTCGCCCGGCTCCATCGAGTTCCTCTCCACGCACCCCAAGGAGAGCACGCGCATCACGCGCCTGCAGCGCATGATGCCCACCGCGATGCAGGTCTACGAGAACCGCACCCGGCAGCAGTGACAGCGCCAGGTCCTTGTGGCGCGGGCGATCGTCCGCGGTCCGGAGCTTCACGCGCTGCCGCAATGGGCCCGGTGGGAATCGAACCCACACGCCGGTGTCACCCGGCCGCGGATTTTAAGTCCGCTGCGTCTGCCAGTTTCGCCACAGGCCCGATGCACGCAATCTAGATGATGCGCCAAGTAGGCTCGGATCCCCATGAGCGACTCCTCCCCGCCGCTGGCTGGCGTCACCATCGTCGACCTCGGGCGCGTGCTGGCTGCGCCCTTCTGCACCAGCGTGCTCGCGCACATGGGCGCGCGCGTCATCAAGGTCGAGCGGCCAGGCACCGGCGACGACTCCCGCGCCTACGGCCCCTTTAAGGGGGGCTCGAGCATCTACTTCGCATGCGTCAACTGCGACAAGGAGTCGATCGCACTTGACCTCAAGCGCCCCGAGGACCGCACCATCTTCGAGTCGATGCTCGACCGCGCAGATGTGCTCGTCGAGAACTTCTCGCCCGGCGTGATGGAGCGTCTCGGCTATGGATGGGACGCGCTCCATGCGCGATGGCCAAAGCTCATCGTGGGAGCCCTCTCCGGGTTCGGCCAGCATGGTCCGATGTCGGGCAAGCCCGCGTACGACATCATCGTGCAGGCGCTCGGCGGCCTGATGAGCCTCACCGGCCATCCCGGCGGACCGCCGACGCGCGTCGGCGCATCGGTCGGCGACCTGGTCGCGGGTCTCTATCTCGCGCTCGGCATCTCCAACGCGCTGTACCGGCGCACGCGCACGGGCGAGGGATGCATGATCGACGTCGCCATGCTCGACTGCCAGATCGCGTTCCTCGAGGCTGCGATCGCCTCGTGCAGCGCCACGGGCCATGTGCCCGGACCCCTCGGCACGCGACACCCCTCGATCGCGCCGTTCCAGGCCTTCGCGACTGCGGACTCCCCCATCGTGATCGGCGCCGGCAACGACACCCTCTTCCGCACGCTCTGCTCCGCGATCGGCCGCGACGAACTCGCCACCGATGAGCGCTTCGCGAGCAACTCGAGCCGCTTCGCCCACGTGGACGACCTTCAGCGCGAGATCGAGCGCACCCTGCGCACGAGGCCAGCCGCGCACTGGCTTGCCGCGCTCGACGCCGCAGCGGTGCCCTCAGCGCCGATCCAGAACGTGGCCCAGGCGATGTCTATGCCGCAGGCGCAGGCGCGTGCGATGGTGCTGCCGGTCGAGTGCCCCTCGATCGGCACGTTCAAGGTGCCGGGAAACCCGGTGAAGATCAGCGACGTGCCCGAGCGGGGCATGCGCAAGCCGCCGCCCGCACTCGATGCGGACCGCGAACGCATCCTCGCGGAACTCGTCACGTCCCCGCGGATGCACCCGACTCACTGAGCGCACATCGGCGCGCGGCGCGCGCCACGCCACCAGCGGCATCGGCACCCGTCACGCATCTGGCGCGCCCGGATAGTGCAGGAACCCCAGGTGCAGCTGGCAGTGGCCGCACTGCATCCGCACCCACTCGTCATGGGTCATGGGCCCGAAGATGGGGTTCGGGCGCGTCATGCGTTCGCCGGAGGCGATCCTCGCCAGGCAGCTGCGCATGCGCGCCATCGACTGGGCAAAGGGGATGCCTGGCGTCGGCAGCATGTAGGCGGCATCCTTGGGAAGCCGAAACCCCGCGGGTGCGGTACGCCCCGACGTGGCCCGCTTCCGGAGCACGATGCGCGCGATCGCCCGCACGAACCACGGTGCGCCCGACGGGAACCCATCAAGCGCGAACTCGACGAGCTTGGTGCAGTGGTCGATGTTCTCGCCCGGCGTCCAGTTGCCGGTCGTCGTGAGCGTCCCGGCGGCATGCGCAGCCTCGATCCGGTCGAGCTCCGCCGCGATGCAGTTGAGGCAGTGGAAGTGAAGCGTTCTCCGACTCGCCCTTCTGGTGCTGACGGGAGTCGCCGCCACGGCGCGGCCGACGCCGGAGTGCGCTGGCACCGCCTGAGGCACGGACCTGTGCGGCATCGGTTGCATGCGGGGTCAAGCCTAGGAGCCCAGGCCCGCAACCGCGACCTCGATCCGGATGCGCTGCCTGGTCCTCAGCGTCGACAGCACCACGAACCCCAGCGTGACCGCCACAAACCCAACGACCGGCCACCAGGGCATGGTGGCCATCGTGCCCCTGGCCACGGCGGACGTGCACGCCAACATCGCCCCAAACAGGCAGTTAAGTCCAACCCCGACCCATGCCAGGAGCGCACGCACGGAGGCCAGCGACCTCACCCGGGCTTCCGCAGGAAGTGCGAGCCACAGCGCCTTGTCCGGAACGTTCACGATTCCCGGCACGTGACGCGCCAGCGCGCCTGTCGCCAGCGCCGCACCACCCATCATCAGGGACATGATGCTGCTGAGGATCGGCATCCCAAGCCAGTTGGCGACGGTAGGCGCACCCCACCGATCGGGCACTCCATGGACATCGAAGTGCAGCGGGATGCGCTCGGGCAGCCCATCCCACATCACCAGTGCGATCGCCCAGACCACCGCGTTCGCGACCAGCACTGGGATGGCGCGCCACACGAATTGATGGTATGCGCGACCGCTAGACTTCCACGCAGGAGGTGGCGCCATGGAAGGCGAAGCACGGCCTGAGGTCCAGCTTTCAATCGACTACATCGGGGATGGGCACTACGCGCTGTTCCGCACGCGCGAGGAGCACCGCACTGTCGAGCGCGTCGCGCGCCGCGTGCAGGATCTCTTCCGCACCGTGGCGCTGCGCTGGGGCACCGAGACCCCCATCGAGATGAGCTTCGCGGCGCACCTGGCGTTCCAGCTCGAGACCGGACTTCCGCTTGATGCAGGTCTCGACGAGCACGGCCATCCCACTGCGTCTGCGCACGACGGTGCCCTGTTCGAGGTGCCCGAGCATGAGGCCGACGCCAGTCACGCCACGGAGGCCACGACCGGGGCCGACCCCGCGCCGGCCGGGGAATCGGAAGATGCCCCGCGGGATGATGGCGATGGCAGCGACAGGCCCCAGCGCCCGCGGCGACCGCGGTAGGCGCACGCACCCCGCCTCAGCCCATTAGCGCCGCGAACGCTGCGCGACTAGGTGCTCGCCGACCAGCAGCGCATCGGCTGCCGTGAGCGCAGAGCCATCCGCGCCCACCACCGTCCACAGGTCGGGCACCAGTCTGAATGGCGTGCCGCCGACCATGATCGGCACATGTGCCGTGGCGGGATGCGACCGGATCGCGCCCACCAGGTCCGCCATCGCGCGCACCGCGAGCGTCGTGCTCGCGCTCGCCGCAAC
>VERO01000143.1 GCA_018882625.1 Phycisphaerales bacterium
GATGCGCACCGCGCGCGCGAACATTGCGACCATCCAGTCCACGCCGGTGAGCGCTGCGCATGCGGCGGAGCACGCCATCACCGTCGAGTCGCTCAAGCAGCAGCTTGCCGCGCTCGATGCGCGGGCCAACGACTTTGCCGCAGGGCAGCGCCAGGCCGAGCTGCGGATCGGATGGCTCGTCAAGAACCGCGGCATGCCTCCCCCGCCCACGTGGTAGGGGTGTTTCCGGCCACTTGCCGGCTCGACCGGATCTGCTATCTTTTCGGGTCTGCGCCCTTCGGGACGCAGTCAGGCAGTTGCGGGTGTAGCTCAGTGGTAGAGCGCCACCTTGCCAAGGTGGATGTCGAGGGTTCAAGTCCCTTCACCCGCTTCAGAGACCCCCGGTGCCATCAGGCATCGGGGGTTTTCATTGGCGGGCATCTTCCGGTGACGCCGCATCAGGCGGCACAAATCGTGCCTCGATAGCGCGATTCTTGTCCAATCCGGCATGGGATGCTCAACACGTCCCCTGCTGCCGCCGATCACCCCCTGCCGCGACTCGCGCGGCCAATGGAGGGAAGATGGACTGGACATCACGGCTGCGCCGGATCGAGCGGTTTATGCACGACGACCAGGGCGGGGAATCGGTGGAGTACGCGCTGACATCGGTGGTGGTGGCCATCGCGGCCACAGCTGCGCAACGGGCAATGATGGAGCACGTGTCCGAGTTTGCGGCGGCATCGCTCGACCCGACGAGCGCGCCAAAGTGAGGTACGGCGGTCCCGGGACGCGGCGCGCCGGCACATGGCACGGTGATGCGCATCGCCAGAGTCCTCGGAGCCGCGGCCGCAAGTGCGACCGCGAGCGTGTCGCTCGCCCAGGGTGGAGGGTTCCTCAACTGGGAATCACCCCACTCCCACCCGATCGAGCTGACTCCTGACGGCCGCGTGCTCGTCGCCGTCAACACGGCCGACGCGAGGCTGGAGGTGTTCAACCTTGATGGAGGAACCCCCGTTCGGCGCGGATCGGTGCCTGTGGGACTCGACCCGGTGTCGGTGCGCGCGCTCGACAGCTCCACCGTCTGGGTCGTGAACCAGATCTCCGATTCGGTGAGCATCGTCGACCTGCCGTCCATGCGCGTGACCCGCACGGTGCTCGTGGGCGATGAGCCCGCAGATGTGGTGTTCGCAGGCTCTCCGCGCAAGGCATTCGTGTCGCTGTCGATTGCCGAGCGGGTTGCCGTGCTCGACGCGGCCAGCGCCACCGTGCTCGCGACCCTGCCGGTGGCGGGCAGCCAGCCGCGCGCCCTCGCGGCGAGCCCTGACGGCAGCCGGGTGTACCTCGCGATCTTCGAGTCAGGCAACCGGTCGACGCTCGTGCCCCGCAGCGCCGTGAGTGCAGCCAGCGGTCCCTACGGCGGGCAGAACCCGCCACCCAATGACGGGAACGCCTTCAACCCGCCCCGAGCACCAGGGCTGCCGCCCGCACCCGCCGTCCCGCACATCGTGCGCAGGAACGGCCAGGGGCGCTGGGTCGACGGCAACAGCCGCGACTGGACAAGCCTGATCGCATGGGATGTGCACGACCACGACATTGCGGTGATCGACGCGCAGACCAGCGCGGTCTCGTACATCAGCGGACTCATGACCATCGTGTCCGGCATCGGCGTGACCCCATCAGGCGATGTCGTCACGGTCGGCATCGATTCGCGCAACGACCTGCGGTTCGAGCAGAACGTCAACGGCGTGTTCGTGAAGTGCGTGGCGGCCGTGGCTCCCCAGGGCGCTGCCTCAAGCGCCGCATTCGACCTCAACCCGCATCTCGACTACTCGGCCCCGTCGACCACCGTGGTCAACAGGCTGCGCAGCGTGGGTGACCCGCGCGGTGTTGCGGTCGCCCCGGACGGATCGATGTGGACTGCGGGCATGGGCTCCAACAGCATCGTGTCGTTCTCGGCGACCGGAGAGAGGCGCGCGACAGTTTCCGTCGGCGAGGGCCCGACCGGCCTGGTCCTTTCGGCCGACGGCACGCGCGCCTATGCGCTCAACCGCTTCGGCGCCTCGGTGTCCGCCATCAGCACGGCATCAGCATCGGAGATCGCACGCGTCGGCTTCCACGATGCCACACCGCCCGATGTGCGCGCGGGACGCAAGTTCCTCTTCGATACGCACCTGACCTCAGGACTCGGGCAGGCCAGCTGCGCGTCATGCCATGTCGATGGCCGCAGCGACCGGCTTGCCTGGGACCTCGGCAATCCGCAGGGCAGCGTGCTCATCTTCGACGAGCAGTGCCAGGCACCGGCGGGATGCATCAACTGGCATCCGATGAAGGGGCCGATGACCACTCAGACGCTGGTCGGCACGGTCGGGAACGAGCCGCTCCACTGGCGCGGCGAGAAGGAGAACCTGGCGGAATTCAACGAGGCGTACACGAACCTGCAGGGCCGTGACACGCAGATCACCCCACTGGAGATGCAGAGCCTCGAGCGCTACATCGCGTCGCTCACCTTCGGGCCCAACCCCAACCGCAACATCGACAACACGCTGCGCACATCGCTGCCCATCGCTGGCGGTGTGGTCACCGGTCCGGGCGGCACCGGCAATCCCGTCAACGGCCAGAGCATCTTCAGCACGCAGCGGCTCTTTGGCGCGCCACCCGGCCTGCGCTGCGTCGACTGCCACCCCGGGCCGGCGGGCACCAACAACCGGGTGGACATCCCGGGGCCCGTGGAGACGCAGAACCGCAAGAACGCGCCGATGCGCGACACGTACCGCAAGGTGGGCGCCAACCGCCAGTCGCTCGAGGCCAACCGCGGCTTCGGGTTCGACCACGCAGGTGCCGAGGCCACGCTGCAGGACCTGCTCAACATCGGCTTCGGCAATCCTCAGACTCCCTTCCCTCCGCAGGCGCGTCGCGATGTGGAGGCCTTCTGCCTGAGCTTCGGCACCGACACGCACGCTGGCGTCGGGCAGCAGGTGACGGCGCGCAGCGGCGGCGGCCCCGGTGACGAAACCGCGCGCATCACGCAGCTCGTCGGCATCGCCACGAGCCAGGCCGCGCAGGTCTCGCTCATCGCCAAGGGAGTCCAGGAGGGCCAGCCGCGCGGATGGATCCTGCAGGGCGGCGCCTTCGCAAGCGACCGCAGCGGCGAGAGCATCTCGCCGGCGGCGCTGCTTGCGGGCGCCGTCTCCGGCAGCGAGGTGACCTACACGCTTGTGCCCGCATCGATGGCGCGGCGACTGGGCATCGACCGGGATGGCGACAACGCGCTCGACGGCGACGAGCTCCTCGCGGGCACCGATCCCGCGGATCCGCGCAGCTACCCCGGCGCGTGCACCGCAGACATCGCGCCAGTCGGTGCACTGGACGGTCAGGTCAGCGGTCCCGACCTCTCTGTGCTGCTGGCCAGCTGGGGCACTGCAGGACTGGGCGACCTTGACCGCAATGGCGTCGTCAACGGGCTTGACCTCACCGTGCTGCTCAGTGCATGGGGCCCGTGCGGCGACTGACTGCGCGGGATCGCGATTCGGCGCAGTCCCGGCTCTCGAGCCCGTGAGGCACGACCGGCTCGTGAACCTAGGCGCTCCACCGCCGGACTCAAAGATCCACGTACTCCGGCCGGCCCGGTGGACTCCGGCGCTGCCGGCAGTACTCTCCTGACACTGGCCACCGCGGTTCGGTGGCCGACTCGCAACAAGGTCAGCGACCCATCAGGAGATATGGATTCATGCGATCGTCCGCCGCATTCGCACTGATCTCGATCGCACTTCCTGCCGCCGTCGTCGGCCACGTCAGCGCGCGGCCGGGTGATGGCGGCGTTGCTGGCGGCGCGAACCCCGGTGCGGATGTCATCGTCGGCTCGATCCCGGATGTCTCGAAGTACGGATCAGTGGTGGTCAGCGGCCAGACCATCATGGCGTACGCCATCGGCACCACCAGCTGCAACATCGGCACGGCCCAGCTCGAATGGTTCGCCCAGCCCAGCAACCGCCATCCCTTCATCCCGCAGAACATGTTCCGCCACAAGGACGGCCGGCTCGAGCAGATCGGCATGAGCTGGGGCAAGCACGGCTTCACCGCGCTGCAGGGCACCCTCTGCGGATCGTGCCAGTCCTCGGGCACCGGCAACTTCCTAGGCATCGGATGCTCCGACCCGTACAGCTCCGGCCTCAACGGCAGCCAAAGCGGTCTCGGCGCGCGGTGGGAAGTCAATGCCTCAACGGGCTTCTTCCCCGGAACCTACAACCAGGGCATGCCGGGCGCGCCCTCGACGATCGGCCGGCGGCTCCAGGTCAACGCCAACGACCTCAACCCATCGCTGAACGCGGGCTCGAGCTATCTCGTCGAGGCGCAGTACATCCACCCGCAGGACGCGGCAGCCGGCAATGACGACAACAACGGATCGTGGCGCGCATTCACGGTGGGGTCACTGACCTCCGGCGCCTACACGCTGACGCTGACCGGCCCGACAGTGCAGCAGAAGTCGGCCATCGAGGCGTGGCCCACCCTCAATCCTGCCGTCACGCTCGTGACGCGGGACGTCGCTGGCGACGGACGCTTCATCCTGGGCTACTACGTGCGCTCGAACGGCAACGGCACGTGGCGCTACGAGTACGCGATCCAGAACATCAACTCCGACCGCAGCGGTGGCCGCTTCTCCGTGCCCATCGGTTCCGGGGCCACCATCACCAACGTCGGCTTCCGTGACGTGAACTACCACTCCGGCGAACCCTTCGACTCCACCGACTGGTCCGCATCGGTCTCCGGCGGCAGCGTGACGTGGCAGGGTGGCGTGCACTCCGCCAATCCCAACGGCAACGCGCTGCGGTTCTGCACGATGTACAACTTCTGGTTCGATGCCGATCGGCCACCGACGCAGGCATTGGCGACCCTCGGGCTCTTCAAGCCCGGCGCATCAGGCGCCCCAAGCGCGGTCGACTTTGCGGTGCTCGGGCCGGCCGCAGCCAGCTCTCCCGCAGACCTCAACGGAGACGGCGCCGTGAACGCCACCGACCTGGCGGCGCTGCTCGCGGCGTGGGGAGGATCCGGCAGCGCCGACATCAACGGCGACGGATCGGTGAACGGCCTCGACCTGACCCAGCTCCTCGCCGACTGGGACGCGACACCCTAAGCAGGGGGCGGTCAGCCGACCGCATTGGCCCGCACGATCGCCGCGGCGGTACCGAGCGCCGCGAGGATGCATGCGTAGCCGACGGGGAAGATCCACCTGCAGAGCTGGTCGATGCGGTCACCTGCCGTGAAGCGCTGCTGCTTGTCCATCGATCCCACGAGCAGGTTGATCACCACGGTGGCGCACATCACGAGGAAGCTCAGGTAGAGGAAGGCGTGCATCACCGTGGGGTAGGCGATCTGCGGCAGGCTTGAGCTCATCACCAGCTGGTAGGTGACACCCGTCAGGATCCCGATGAACGACACGCTGATGCGGTCGCCCAGCGATGACCGGTCCATCCAGAACACCGCGAACGACAGCGCCACGATCAGCGCCAGCGGCATCACCACCAGGCGCATGATGTAGAAGGACTGCCGGTCCACGTCGATCGCGAGCACCAGCGACGATGCGGTGCCCGAGGATCCCGCATATGGCGCAGGCCTGTCCTCCACGAGCAGGCGGACCCCGTCGATGCGCCACTGCGGGATCGTGACGTGCCCTGCCGCGCCGCTGCCATCGGGGCCGACCTCGAACTCCACCTCGCTGCGGTCGAACCCCAGGACCTCAAAGGTCGCGCGCAGCTGGTGGCGGTCGAAGGGGTACGCACGCATGTTCAGGTCGGACTTCGCGGCTGCGTTGACGGTCTCGATGAGCGTGCACGTGCCGTCCGGGCGCACGCGCTGCACCACGCCGCTCTTGGAGTAGAGCCCCGACTCGTTGATCATCACGACCTGGGGATACCACGCCGGCTCCATCTCGTTGAACTGGAAGGCCCCGTCAAAGACCTTCTCGCTGACGCCGGCCTCCGCAGGATCGAATGCCGCACGCGGGTCCTTCCATACGAGGGTCATCACGCCCGTGAACTGGAACGACTCCGCGTCGTCGTCGATCTCGTTGATGTCATGCAGGTCGAAGCGGGCCCGCACCTTCACTGGCCCTCCACCGGGGGGGAGGGCGAGCGCTGCCAACGCCGCCGACTTGCCGTCGCGCTCGGCCTGCGGTGCAGAGGCTGGCGACGCGGCCGACCCTGCGCGCACGCACACCGCGGCGAGGGCGAGCGCGAGCGCGAACCGCAGCGGGTGCAGCATGATGCGGTGCAGGTGGCAGGTTGGGCGCGCGTCGACTCTCATGCAGCCTGAGGCACGCACGTTACGCGCCGCAGCGGCATGCGCGCGTGCGGGGCATCGCGCGTGCAGCAG
>VERO01000144.1 GCA_018882625.1 Phycisphaerales bacterium
GAGCAGCCGAGGCACGAGCCGTCCGCCCACGTACCCCGTGGCGCCTGTCACCGCAACGCCCGATCCAGGCCCGGCATCAGCGCGTGGCGCGGAGACTCCTCTGGACAGTGGTTCGCGCTCGATGCGTGGAGTCTAGGTTCGCGACGCGAACCTCAACGCCGGTTACGGGCACGCCCCAAATCCAAGGCACCGGCTCAGTCGAGCGACTCGCTCTCGATGGAGGCGGCCTCGCCGGAGAGGCGCTTCTCCGCGTAGCGCTTCACCCAGTTCTCCCATGTCTTGCCGGCCGCGGTGTCCTTGCCGGTGAACGACACGGACCGGATCTCCGACCAGCGCACGGTGCGGCGCTCGTCAGAGTCCCGCAGCAGCACCCGCACCGTCGAGTCGGCAAGCGTGCCGCCGGCCTTGCGGTCGAAGACGTACCCGTCCACCACTGACGCATCGGCGAGCGTGAGCGTCACGTCACCGCGGTACGAGAACGCCTCCTCAAGCGCGTGCCGGAGCATGTCGGGATCGGCAACGTCGAAGATGTCGCCCTGCGCGGCGGAACGAGGCTGGTGCGAGGCCATGGAGGCCATTGAATCCGGTTCGCACCGCCGCCGCAAGCCGCAGCACGCGCGGGGTCGCCGCCGATACCCTTCCGTGCCATGCAGCCGCAGCATGTGCTCGTGACAGGTGGAGCCGGGTTCATCGGGTCGCACGCCGCGCTCGCGCTGGCCGAGGCCGGGCACCGCGTGACGATGGTGGATGACCTCTCCAGGGGGCACCGCGGTGCGGCGGATGCCGTGGTCGCCGCAGCGCCGAAGGGCGCAGCGCGATTCGAGCACGCCTCGATCGCCGACCGCGAGCGGCTCGCGACCGTGATGCGCACCGGAGAGGTCACCGCCGTGATGCACTTTGCGGCATTCACCTACGTGGGCGAGTCGGTGGAACGGCCGCTCGAGTACTGGTCGAACAACCTCTGCGGCTCGCTGGCGCTGCTGCAGGCGATGGGCGACGCCGGCGTGCGCCGCATCGTCTTCTCGAGCACTGCCGCAACGTACGGCGAGCCGCCCGCCGATCGGATCCCGATCCGCGAGGACTGCCCCCAGCGGCCGATCAACCCCTATGGCGCATCGAAGCTGGCGTTCGAGCACGTGCTCGCGGACCGGCTCATCGCCGCACGCGCGGCGGGAGCTCCCTTCTCGTATGCCGCGCTCCGCTACTTCAACGTGAGCGGCTGCGACCCCAAGGGCCGGCTCGGCGAGGACCACCGGCCCGAGACCCACCTCATCCCGCTGTGCATCCAGGCGCTGCGTGGCAGGCGCGCTGCCCTCACGGTCTACGGTGACGACTACCCCACGCGCGACGGCACGTGCATACGCGACTATGTCGACGTCGATGACCTCGTGGACGCGCACGTGCGCGCGCTTGCGGCACTCCCGGAGAGCGGTGCGCTGCACTTCAACGTCGGCACCGGCACAGGCTTTTCCGTGCGCGAGGTGCTCGATGCGTGCGCGCGAGTCGCCGGGAAGCCGGTGCCGCACATCATGGGCCCGCGACGCCCTGGGGACCCGTCGTCGCTCGTCGCCGACGGAAGCGCCATACGCGCCGCACTCGGCTGGAGCGCGCGCACCGGGATCGAGGAGAGCATCGACCGCGCGCTGCGCTGGATGAGCGACCACCCCAAGGGCTGGGGATGACCGCGTGCGCCACCGGGCGCGCAGATCCGCGCCGACAGTGCGCGATGCGCGGTCAGAAGCCGAAGCTCACGCCCGCGTAGGCGAAGATGCCGTTGTACGAGGGGTTCGGTGACCCCGTGTTCGCATTCGATGCGTGGAACCAGCGCGCGCCCAGCATCAGCCGCGTGTCGTCCGCGATCTCCCAGGTGATGCCCGCGCCCGCCTGCGGAAGGAAGTTGAAGGACGCGCTATCTGGCGGGACGTCATGCGAGGTCCACATCAGCCCGCACCCGCCGTCGACATAGAGCGACCACGTGTCGCGCGCGAGGAAGTGCCAGCGGAAGAGCAGCTCGACGTCACCGCCCCATGCGCTCGGGCCGGACTGGCTGAAGTAGTCGGCATTGACTTGCACGTCGATGCTCAGGTCGTCGACCACGAACCAGCTCACGCCTGCGCCAAGCTGCGCGTTGCTGATGCTGTCCGTTCCGGTGCCGCCGCCGCCGAGCACCTGCCAGCGCCACGACCCCGCCGCACCGAAGCGCGGAACCTCGGCCGATGCGCCAGACGGTCGCATCGGATCCGACGGTGCGGCACCTGCGCGCGCACCCCCGGCATTCCCGTCAACCGTCGTCTGCGGCGCGCCGAGCGCACCTCCATGGATGACGGAGGGATCGAACGCGAACGCGCACCACTCGTGGAGGCCAATCTCGAGGTCGGGCGATCCCGACTCGAAGGCCCGCCAGTCCACGCGATCCACGCCGGTCGTTGCCGCGTCAGACGACGTGCCCGCAGCGCGCAGCGCGTCGATGTCGGAGCTGTGCGCGGCGGCCGCGCAGAGCATCGCACCCCAACAGCCAATCGGACGCGCGTACTGTGCCTCGTGGCGATGCATGGCGAGACGGTATCGATCTGGCCCGTGCCGCACCGCCACCAAAAACAGAGCCGCCGTTCGGTCGCTCCGACACGATCGAACGGCGGCGTGCGCAACCTGTCACGCAGGCTGCGAAGAAGTCTGTCTGCCGCACGGTATCCTGCTCGGGAAGTGGCGGTCAACGGATCGGCGCAAATGCGGAAAAAAGAGTTTCCCGCGCGCTATAGCGATGATTATTGGCTGATTCAATTCTAGGACCGTTCGGCATCTTTGGCCCAATAATGATCCCCAGACCCCCCGTCATCGCCCTCGGAACCCTGTGGACACGCACGCCGAAGGGGTGGTCGATCCTGGTCGCCCAAAGGCTACCGGACGCCCCGATCCTGCCCGGATTCTGGGAGCTTCCCGGGGGCAAGGTGGAGCCCGGCGAGGATGCCCTCTCTGCAGCGCGGCGCGAGCTTGCCGAGGAGACCGGAGTCGTTCCACCACCTCCGGAACTGTGGGTGGACTGCGGATCGCACCGGAGCGACGATGCCAGCGGTCCGGCACTCGAGTTCCGACTCTTCCTTGCGCCCGCACCGGCCGGCTGCGCACCGCAGCCCATCGCCAGTGCGCAGGTTCGGTGGGTTGGTCCCGAGGAGTTCCAGCGGCTTCGCTGGCCGCCCGCCAACGCGCCCATCAACCGGGTTCTGCTGGCGGCGCTCGCGCAACTGCACCTTGCCTAGTTTGGACGTGCCGAGCCCCTTGCTGGCCGCGCCGCTCGCGCCTGACTCAGTTGCCGCGCGGCGCCTGAGGCTGGCCAGGCACGGAAGGCACCGATGCGTCGGGGGGCATCGGCACCTCCGCCGATCCCCTGCCGGGCAGCGCACCCTGGCCCTCCGCCGCGCCAGCCGGCGTCGAGAGCTCAGGCGCAGGTCCGCTGGGCACGGCATCGCCCGCAGGCACCCCGCCCGCGCGGGCGAAGGCCTCTTCAGCCTGCGAGCGCATCTCCGCCGCACGCGCGCGCAGCGCGCCGGCATCCCGCGTGGATGGCTCGAGGTCGAAGTGCCACTCGACGCGGCTCTCGAGCTGCGCAGGCACGAGCTCCGCGAGGAAGTCCGCGCCGATGAAGTCCCACACCGGTGCGCTCGCGCGACCGCTGCCCACGACCGGCTCGTATCCCTCAAGCCTCAGCCTCAGGTCGTACACGCCATAGTGGAGAAACTCGATGTCGCACGGCGTGCGGCCCACCTCGCGGTCGTTGAGGAACACGATCGCTCCTGGCGGCGTCGTCGTCACCGAGATCGTGCGGCGCACGCACCCGAGCGATGGAGCGATCGCCATGAGCAGCAGCGCTGCGGCAGCAGTCCATCGGTGCGTGCGGCACATGGCGGAGATGGTAGCCGCAGCGCGGCACCCCTACACTCGCTCCGTGGCGCTGCTCGACGTGCACGGACTGCAGAAGACCTACAACGGTCGACGCGTCGTCGATGCGGTGTCGTTCACCGTCGAGGCGGGCGAGGTCGTCGGGCTCCTGGGCCGCAACGGCGCCGGCAAGACCACCAGCTTCCGCATGACGATCGGAATGATCACGCCGGAGGCGGGCTCCGTGAACTTCGCCGGGCATGACGTGACGGCGCTGCCCATGTACCGGCACGCGCGCCTGGGGATGGGCTACCTCGCGCAGGAGCCCAGCGTCTTCCAGCGCCTCAGCGTCGAGCAGAACCTGATGGCGATCCTGCAGACGACGCGCATGGACCGCAGCTCGCGCCGACGCCGCTGCGACGACCTGCTGCGGCAGTTCGGGCTCGAGCACAAGCGGCACGAGCAGGCGCGCACGTGCTCTGGCGGCGAGCGCCGCCGTCTCGAGATCGCACGGTCGCTGATCACCGAGCCGCGGCTGATCCTGCTGGACGAGCCCTTCGCGGCGGTCGACCCGCACACCGTGGAGGACCTCCAGGCGGAGGTCCGCAGGCTCGCGGAGTCAGGCATCGCGATCCTCGTCACCGACCACAACGTGCAGCAGACGCTGCGCATATGCACGCGCGCGTACATCATCCACGAGGGTCGCAACCTGCGCGACGGCGCCCCCAAGGACATCATCAACGACCCGCAGGTCCGCGAGGCCTACCTCGCCTCGACCTTCCGCGGCGACGAGTTCGGCTGAGCCCCTCAGGGCGTCACGGCCGGCGCACCCTCGGTGCGCGGGAGCCTGATGAGCACGCGCTCCACGCGCGACGGGCTTGCGGCGATCACCTCGAACTGCGCACCGTGCGCCGTGAAGCGGTCCCCGCGCGCCGGAATCCTCCCGAAGTGCTCGAGCACCAGCGCGGCCACCGTGCCGTACTCCACGTCCTCCGGGATCTCGAGGCCCGTCTCCTCGGCGAGGCGCGCAATCTCCACCCTCGCGTCGGCCTCCCACGCGTCCGGCGCCACCGCACGCAGCTCCGGCGGTCCTTGCTCAGGGGGCTCGTGCTCGTCGCGGATCTCGCCCACGAGCTCCTCGATCACGTCCTCGATCGTGACCAGCCCCGCGGTGCCCCCGAACTCGTCCACGACGATCGCCATGTGCACCTTGGTGCGCTGGAACTGCTGCAGCAGGTCGCGCACACGCTGCGTCTCGGGCACGCGGACCGGCGTGCGCAGCAGCGGCTGCAGTCGGAAGGCCTTGCCGTCCTCGCCGATGAACCGGATCAGGTCCTTGAGGTAGAGGATGCCCGCGATCTGGTCGATGCTGCCCCGGAAGACCGGCATGCGCGAGTGGCCCGCGGTCTCGATGAAGCGGCGGATCGTCGGCAGGTCATCCGTGTACTCGATGCCCTCGATCAGCGTGCGCGGCGTCATGATCTCGCTCACGACCTTCTCGCCGAACTCCACCGCGTTCTCGAGGATCGCCGCCTCCACGCTGCCCACGGCGCCCGACCGCTCGGTGTCCTCGATGGCGTGCAGCAGCTCCTGCTCGGCCACCTCGTGCGGCGGGTCGGCGCGCACGGCAATCCTGATCAGGCTGTCGATCCGCCCGCCGATCCACACCAGCGGCCACGAGATGGCGTAGAGCACGCGCAGCAGCGGATACGTGCGCGACACCACGCGCGCTGCCGCATGGCGGGCGACCGCGCCCGCCATCACGCTCGTCACGAACCACAGCACCATCGTCGACACCAGGAACGCCTGGAGCACCGAGGGCCACGTGAGCACGGCAGCCTCGCCCATGCCGGCATCGGCGATCAGCAGTCCGACGAACACTCCAAGGCGGCCGGCCGTCCGGAAGAACGCGACCACCTGCTCCACCACGTCGATGCGCGGCACGAGCCACTCCGCGCGCGCAGGATGCCCTGCCTCCTCGAAGCGCTCGCGCAGCGCGCTCTCGCTGCAGAGCGACAGCGCGCGGCTGAGCGCCGCGAGAAGCGCCGTGCCGGCCAGCACGGCCGCTGTGGCCACCAGGATGCCGCCAGTCATGCCGCACGCCCCCGTCCGGAGAAGAGCGCGCCATGGCCGAGCCGCTGGAGCAGCCTGTCCTCCTCAGCATGCATCAGCGCGTGCTGGTCCGCCGTCGCGTCATCGAAGCCGACTGCATGCAGGAGCGCGTGCACCGCGTAGAGCAGCAGCTCCTCGCGCACGCCATGGCCGAAGTCGCCGCAGCGCCGCGCGGCCTCGTCCGCGCAGATGGCCGCGTCGATCTCGATGCCCTCGACGCACCCCCGATCCCCCGCCCCGGCACCGTCGCCCGCCGCGGCGGCGCCGTCACGCGGCAGCGCCAGGCCGCCCACGAACGTCAGCACATCCGTGGTGCCCGCGATGCCCGAGTGCCGCTCGTGCAGCCGGCCCAT
>VERO01000145.1 GCA_018882625.1 Phycisphaerales bacterium
ACCCAGGTCCGTACCCAAGCTGGTGATGTTCAGGAGCTCCGCAGTGCGGAGTGCGAGCATCTCGAGCAATCGTCCAACCGAGGCGGGCTCGCGCACCTGCGCAACATCCTTGACGTCGCGCTCGATCAGCGTCCGCAGGTACTCGCGGTGCCAGCTGCGCGCACGCGCGGGCGAGCGGGACAGTGCCTCCGGAAATCCGCCAGCGACGATGCGCCGGGCCAGCTCGTGCGCCGCATCTGGCTGAGCCGGGAGGATGGCAGCTTTGAGGCGCCCTGCGAGAAAGTTCGCCAGGAATCGGCCGGGCACACGCGCCTGCTCGGCTGCGGTCAGCGGCTGCAGCTGCACGACCTCCAAGCGTCCTGCCAGCGAGTCCCCAAGATTGGGGAGTAGCAGCAGGTTTGCGGACCCCGTCAGCACGAAGCGGCCCGGCCGGCGGTCGCGGTCAACCGACAGCTTGATCGTGCGCAGGAGCTCGGGCACTCGCTGGATCTCGTCGAGGATCGCGCGCTGCGGCAGCGATGCGATAAAGCCGGTGGGATCGTTGCGCGCGAATGCCAGCGTGGCCTCGTCGTCGAAGGTGACGTAGGCGTAGCGCGGCTCGAGCGTGCGGGCCAGCGTGGTCTTGCCGGACTGCCGCGGCCCGAGCAGGCACACCACGGGCGTGTCGCGCAGCGCCGCCCTCACGCTGGCGAGCAGCGGCCTGGCCAGTAGCGTGGTCATGGCGCACCGTCCATATGCCTACTAGAGTAGCGGCTATTTGCCTATTAGGCAAGCGTCCAATTGCCTATTAGGCGGGCGGCTATCTGCCTATTAGGCGATCGGCCAATTGCCTAGTGGACTGGCGCGCCGCGCACCATCTCGTTGACGACGGCGGACAAGGCCATTCCGCTCGATGCGCAGTGGGACCGCAGGGCTCGGTGCAGCGACGGCTCGAACCGGATCGTGGATCGCGCGGGGGTCGACATCGCTCGATTGCAGCATCCGCACAGCCTGCGGTCAATGCACTTTCCCGCTCTATGGACAAGTCATCATCGCCACGGCCCGCCGGGAGGCCAATGCTGCGCCAGATCGCGACCTTCCGCGATCGAAGCGAGCACTGGGTTCGCGAACGCGGCTACTGCTTCGCGCACCTCAGCGAAAGTACCTGGGATACCGGAACCGCCTATGCGCTTGCGGAGCGCAGCCCATTGGGCGTCCTTGGCTGGATCGCGAAGCACGTGTGGCGCGAATGCCTCGTGGGCAGCGGCGATGACCATTTCACGGCGTGCGCACGTGCGCCGGATCGCGCTTGTCATCAGGCACCCGTCAAACTCCCGTGCGCGCGTAAGCGCCCACACGTCAAAGAAGTCCTTGAGGCGACTGTTGAGCCTGCCACGATCGAGCATGACGTGCAGCTTCTCCGCAATCGCCGTTTCTGGCGTGTATCCCGTGAGGCGCGATACCGGCATGCCAATCAGGGATGGGTACTCGATCTCAACGGGTCCGGGCGTCACCTGGTCCCCAAACGCAATGTCGATGCGCATTGGCAGCCGTGCGCGACCGAGGCGACCATGGAACTTGACCCTCAGGCCCTCGTACTCCGCAGCCGCACCGATCGGGCCGATCGAAACCGATGAGGCGTCGAAGATCATCCCGTCGGGCTCGACCTCTGTCTCACAGATCCGGCGCATGGCAACAGCAACCCGGTCGGACTGGTTAGGCATATGCCCCAAGAGATCGATGTCGCTTGTGGGCCGGAGCTGCGACACCTTCCACACTCGCAGCATCAGTGCGCCCTTGAGAGTGAACCGATCACGGTACGGGGACATCGCGAGCCGGTGCAGAAAGCGCTCAAGCGCAAAGTGCTGGAGCATGTCGTTGAATCGCTCCCCAGACCTCTGAGCCGCATTCCTGAGCATCTGGTGAACTAGTGCAGTGCCATCCTTAGGCTGCCGCGTCACGCGAGCATCCCGTCGATGTAGGGACGCATCACCGAGTCCACGCGATCCACTTCCGCGTAGCGGGCAAGCGCCACGAGGTCGCGCCGCCTTCGCGACAGGTACGCACGGAGCGCCTCGAGGGCGATGTCGAGGCCAATCTTGTTGCGGAACTTGAAGCTGTCCGCCACCGACTTCGCGGCGCTGAACACTCGGATCCGCGTCCCGTCGACGACATGCTCCTCGACGCCCTCGCTCATCGAGGCGGGACTGAACCGGTACATGCGGGTGGGCGGTTGCCGGATGACCGGAGTCCATCCGCCGGGCGGAAGCGCCACATCGACCGAGTGCGGGATGTGCGTGGTCAGTCCGTGGATGGCCAGCGCCGACGTGAGGCAGATCACGCCACGCGGAATCCGCAGCGAGACGGCGACGAGGTCGGGATCGCCAGAAGCCCTCGACCCTGCGAGTCGATAGACGCCGCGCGATATGCACTCCACCCTCCCTGCGTCACGCAGGAGGTAGAGCGTCCGAGGGTGGATGCCCGCCCGAATCGCCTCGCTAGCGCGGAGGGTGCCGCCTGCGCGACGGAACGCCGCGAGCGCACTCGGACTGGGACCCGGGCTAGGGCTAGGGCCACGGCTGGGGCTGGGGCTAGAGGATCTCGTCCGGCGCGGCATGGCTTTACAAATACTGTACGAGTATCTGTAACTATACCTGACTTTATCCATCACTCCACTCGTGGCTGCCGTCATTTCGAGACCCTCCAAGCTGACCTCCCTGGTCCGTGTGCCACCCTAGCGCCCGCAGGCCAGCCTCCTCGCCGGTCGTGCCAAAGCGCATCAAGATTGCTGTAAGACTTGCCGCCCGCGCCCCGGCGCCCCACTTTCGCACAATTCGCTCGTTTCGTTCGTTGCGAATAGGCGCACGCCGCGCTAGGGTGTGTGCAGGCATGCCGACACCCGATGCCAACCCCCCGCCCACGCCGCCATCCGAGGTCGAGGTGCGCCTGGCCCGCGAGTCGAGTCAGCGCCTGCGCCGGCTCGTCAAGGCAAACCGCACG
Source organism: Phycisphaerales bacterium (assembly GCA_018882625.1). Lineage (GTDB taxonomy): Bacteria > Planctomycetota > Phycisphaerae > Phycisphaerales > SM1A02 > ZLKRG44. The sequence goes on from VERO01000145.1 coordinate 2,980, forward strand.
CTCCGCTTCACCCCGGCCGGCGGCCGTTCAGGGACCGTAGAGATCCCGGCACCCGCCGCGGACCTCCTGCTGCGCCTGCTCAACCAGATGGCGCAGGGCCACGCGGTCACGATCATCCCGGTCCAATCGGAGCTCACGACCCAGCAGGCAGCCGAGATCCTCGGCGTGTCGCGCCCGTTCGTGGTGAAGGAGATCGAGGAGCGGCGCCTGCCTGCGCGCAAGGTCGGCACACGCCGGCGCGTGATGCTGGGCGACCTGATGACCTACAAGCAGCGCTCCGACGCGAGCCGCCAGCGCGCGCTCGCCGACCTCGCCGCGCTCGACGAAGAGCTCGGGCTCCAGTGAGCCCCGCCAGCTCCGCGGATGTGTGATCAATTCTGCTACAGTTACACAAATCTGTAGTATGTTCGATCCACATGCGCCGCCGCCCAGCACCCAAGCCTCCCCCGGCCCTCGTCCGCGCGGCTCGCGCAAAGCCGGCCGGAATCGTGCGGGCCTGCGAGGCGAGATCGGCAGGACTCCACCCTCGCGCAATCGCCGCCATGGTCGAAGCCGGGCAGCTCATCCGCGTCAGCCGGGGCCTGTACCGCCTGCGCGGCTCGGCCCCCGCGGAACCTGACCTCGCGATCGTCGCGCGCAAGGTGCCTACTGCGGTCATCTGCCTCGTGTCCGCACTGTCCATCCACCGACTGACCACACAGATACCGCGCGCCGTCGACCTTGCCGTCCCTCGCGGCTTCAAGGACCGGCTGATCGAGCACCCACCCGTGCGCTTCTATCGATTCGGCAGCGACTCGCTCGCGGCCGGCATCGAGACATTCGCCGTGAACGGCCATGACATGCGCATCTACGGCGCGGCCAAGACGGTCGCCGACTGCTTCAAGTTCAGGAACAGGATCGGCACCGACATCGCCGTGGAGGCGCTGCGCAACTACGTGCGCCGGCGCGGCGCCAGGATCGACGATCTCATGGCATTTGCGCGCGTCAACCGCGTGCAGGCAGTGATGGCTCCATACCTTGCCGCACTGCTCTGATGGCGAGGGAGATCACGAACACATCCGCGTCCGTGCACGCACGCTTACTGAATGTGGCGCGCGGCAGCGCACGACCATTCAGCGACCTTCTGCAGGCCTTTGCGATGGAACGCTTTCTGTGCCGTCTTGCGCGGACTCCGCACGCTGATCGATTCGTGCTCAAGGGCGCAATGCTGATGCGCGCGTGGGACCCTCTGCTGTTCCGGACCACCATGGACATCGATCTGCTCGCACGTGTGCCAAACTCGATCGCGACCCTTGAGCGGATCATGCGGGACGCATGCGACAGTGCGGTGGAGCCGGATGGCATTCGCTTCGACCCCACTTCGGTGCAGGGCGAGACGATCATCGAGGATGCCGACTACTCGGGCATTCGCCTTACGTTTGTCGGAATGCTGGGCAAGGCACCCCTCTACTCGCATATCCGCCCGAGACCGCTGTTGCGGAGAAGTTTCAGGTCATGCTGTTCCGCGCGGAGTCGAACAGCCGCATGAAGGACTTCCATGACATTTGGTGGATGTCCGCCCACCTCCCGTTCGACGGGCGCTCGCTCTCCGAAGCCATCACTGCAACGTGTGCACGACGCCGGACTGAGTTGCCTGCACAACCGACCGTACTCACGCGACAGTTCGCCACAAGTCAGTCGAAGCAGGCACAGTGGAGCACGTTTCGTGGTCGCCTTGTTGGCAGCAGCTGTCCGACGGAGTTCGAGGCGGTGATGGAACAGCTACGCAGATTCCTCGGACCGGTCGTGGCAGCGCTTCGATCGCACGAGAAGCTCATACTCGCCTGGGATCCCGTGCATGGCTGGACCGATGTGTAGGGAATGGCTTGCTGGCGTACGCCCCACGCTCACGCCGCCGATGCGTGCAGCCTGATGCCGACCGCGCGCGCGATGCGCATGATCGTCTCGAGGCGCGGGCGCGATGCCGGCCGCAGCTCGCGGGCCAGCTTCTCGCGGCCGATGCCGCAGCGCCTGGCCACCTCGGCCACGCCCTTCGCGCGCGTCACCTCGCCAAGCGCACGCACGAGCACCGCCGGCTCGCCGGTCTCGAGCGCGGCGTCCACGAACTGCACCACGGCCTTGTCGGTGCGCAGGTACCGCGTCGCGTCGAACACGGTGAGCGCCGCATCGGCGCGGGCCTTCGGTGCGGGCGGGGCCTTCGTCGCGGGCATGGGCTTCGTCGCGCGCACAGCCTTCTTCATGCGCACAGCCTTCTGTGCAGCCGCGGGCACGGGCTTCCGCCGCGAGCGAACCTTCGAACGGGCCGTGGATCGATTCCTGCTGGTCATGGCTGGTTGCCCCTGTGCTGCCTGATGGCGTTCTCGACTCGGCGAGCGGTGTCGATGTCCCGCCGCTGCGATTGCTCTTAACCCGGACTGCTCACACGGTAGCACAGAGCTCCGCAACCCCGTGTCGTAATCTCGGCGCGGCCTGGTCGATGATGTGAGATGACCGGGCGATCGACCTCCGCGCCCGCGCCCGTCCCGCCCATGCCCCTCTACCGCGCCTACGGACTGACGATCGACAGCGCCATGGAGCTGCCTGAGCTCGTGGCGGTGGTGGGTGATGGTGCCCCCGCCCCGGACCTCACGATCCGCCATGGCGCCGTCCCCGACGGCGGCCTGCCCGGCGGCCAGCAGCTCGGCCCGTTCCTGTGGGCGGACCCCGCGAACGTCTGGCTCCACATCCCCAACATCGCGAAGTTCCTCGTCACGGGCGGCCACACCATCACCGTCGAGCCCGCGCCCGGCATCGACGACGACAGCGTGCGCGTCTTCCTGCTCGGCTCGGGCCTCGGCGCCGCCCTCTTTCAGCGCGGCTTCCTGGTGCTGCACGGCAACGCGGTGCAGGTCGGCGACGCCTGCATGTGCGCGCTGGGCTACTCCGGCGCGGGCAAGAGCACGCTCGCGGCCGGCTTCTGGCGCCGCGGCTACCCGATCCTGGCCGACGACGTCATCGCCGTCGACCACGACTGCCGCGCGCTCCCGGGCTTCCCCCGCATCAAGCTGTGGCAGGATTCGGCCGAGCACCTGCACGTCGACACCGCCCCGCTGCGCCGCGTGCGCCCCGCCACCCACAAGTTCAACCTCCCCGTGGCCGCGCCCGCGGACACTCCGCTGCCCATCCGCTGGATCTACATCCTCGATTCGCACAACGAGCCGGATCTTCGCCTCGAGCCCATCACGGGCCTGGCCCGCTTCGCCCCCCTGCACAACAACACCTACCGCGTGCGGTTCCTCGACGGCATGGCGCTGAAGGCAGACCACCTCAAGCTCTGCGGGCAGCTCGCGGGCCGCGTGCGGCTCGTGAAGGTGACTCGCCC
>VERO01000146.1 GCA_018882625.1 Phycisphaerales bacterium
GCCTAACGAGCGGCCTCGAGCCCAACCGCGAGCTGCTGGGTCGGCAGGGCTACGGCGTCAGGGATCTTGGTCGAGTCAACAACCTCGCCGGCGCGCTTCGTGGTGGTGCAGCCGAGCGTGCGCCAGAGAACTGGTACTCGGCCGCGGTGAAGGTTCCAGTCACTCGCGATCCTGGCATGGCCTTCAGGTACGGGGCATCGCACCTCCACGCGTGGGGCGAGTTCCTGACGCGCAAGCTCGCGGCGAGCGGGCGCGTCGAGCGCTCCTACTGGCAGTACATGCGTGCGCTGCAGCTGCAGCCCGCGGGCATCGGCATTCCCAAGAGCCGGCTTGCGCGTGATCAGGCAGGGAATCCGAACTCGCCCAGTGGCGCACATCTCTCGGCGCGCGCGTGGGCGGCAATTGGGGAGTGTGTGCAGCGCGGATGCGCGGTGCGCGACGCGAACGGCACCCTCGTGAAGGCCGTGATGGCTGCCGGCGCGGGCACGCGGCGCCTCTACCTGCTGCCTGAGCAGGGCATCGTGGTCGTGCGTCTCGCAGAGATGACTCAGTCCGGCCAGGACTTCGCCGGCCCCGAGTTCCTGCGGCTCCTTCTCGAGGTGCGCTGATACGCTCGTGTCACGCGGGCGCTACCGCGCCCTTCTCGCGATGTCCATTGAACGCACGCTTGAGCGCGCTATCCAGGATGCGAAGTCGGGACGCCTCGCTGCGGCCATTGCCGCGGTGCGGACAGTGCTTCGCCTGCAGCCCCGGAACGCGGATGCGATGCAGATCCTCGGGCTGTTCCTGTCTCAGGGCGGTCAGCAGGATCAGGCGGTGGCGCAGCTCGCGCGCGCCGTAGAGCTCGCGCCGCGAGTGGCTGGCTACCGCAACAACCTCGGGAATGCCCTCGTCAGTGCGGGTCGGCACAGTGAGGCCGTGGACCAGTACCGGATGGCGATCGAGCTCGATCCTGCCTACCACCGGGCGCACCTCGGGCTCGCCCTTGCGCTGCTGCCGCTACGGGACTCCGATGCGGCGATCGCGGCATGCCGGGCTGGACTCGCGCTGCGACCGGACTGGCCGGAGATGGCCATGTGCGCCGCCGCCGCCTACGAGGCAGGGGACCGCATGGACGAGGCAGTCGAGTTCCTCGAGGCACAAGTCGCCAGAAACCCCGGCCATGAGCCTCTCAGGTCGCGCTACCTGTTCAGCCTCAACTACATCACGCGGGATGCGGACCGGGTGGCTCTCGCGCACCGTGCCCACGGGAGCGCCGTGCCACGCGCCGCTGCGCGAAGGGCCATGCGGGCTGCCGATGCAGACCGGCCGCTGCAGTTCGGAATCCTGTCAGGCGACCTGCGCACGCACTCGGTGGCGTACTTCGCCGAGGCCATACTGGCCACCAAGCCCGCCCGCGACCGCATCACGTGCTTTGCCACTGGCATCAGTGTGCCTGACGACCCGATCGCGCAGAGGCTCAGGTCGATGGCGGACGACTGGGTGGACTGCGCCATGATGGATGACGCGGCGCTTGACCGAACCATCCGGGAGGCGGGCATCGACGTGCTGGTGGAGCTTTCGGGCCACTCGAGTGGAGGTCGGCTGTCGGCACTCGATGCGAAGCCTGCGCCGGTGATCGCCACCGCAATCGGGTACCCGAACACCACGGGGCACCCTGCGGTGGATGTCCGGATCGTGGACTCCATCACCGACCCGCCCGGACGCGAGAGCCTCTGCACCGAACGGCTTGTGCGGATCGACCCGTGCTTCCTGTGCTACCGGCCACCTGAGGGTGCACCCGCCCCACAGATGCCCGATCCAGGGGCGCACGTCCGTTTCGGGTCCTTCAACCTCACCTCGAAGGTGAGCGATGCGACGCTTGCGCTCTGGTCTGGGGCGATGGCTGCGGTGCCTGAAGCGCACCTGACGGTCAAGTCGCTGTCGATGGGAGACGCCTCAGCCCGGGCGAGGCTTCTCGAGCGCATGTCACGCGCCGGCATCCCGGCGGAGCGCGTGGAGACCGTGCCCTACACCGCAACGGTTGATGACCACCTCGCGCTGTACCGGAAGGTGCATGTGGCGCTCGACACCACGCCCTACAACGGCACGACGACCACGTGCGAGGCGCTGTGGATGGGCGTGCCGGTTGTCGCAGTTGCGGGCGATCGGCATGCAGCCCGCGTCGGCATGAGCATTCTGGCTGCCGCAGGACTGCCTGAGCTGGTGGCCGCAGACGCCGAGTGTTTCGTGCGCATCGCCGCCGGGCTCGCGCGTGATCGCGCGCGGCTTGGCGAGCTGCGGTCTGGCTTGCGGGACCGGCTTCGCGCATCGGTCCTGCTGGACCAGTCGGGCTACGGGGCACGCATCTTTGGCGCCCTTCGGCAGGAGTGGGTGCGATGGTGTGCCGGTCCGGCCACGCCCTGACAGGGGCCCGCCACGGCGCGTTGGCCCGCGGGTGCCTGTCGACGGGGCATCTGGCGGATTTTCCAGCCCACAGTGACGAGCCGGGGGGTTCGGCTCCGTTTCACATGCAGGCGGGCAACCATGCCCGCACCTGAAGACTCAAGTTCCACGGAGACCATCATGAACACCATGTCAGTGACCGCGTTGTCGTGCATCACCCTGATTGCCGCTGGTGCAGTGGCGTCATCAGCCCTCGCGACCGACTCGCCGCCTGCAGGGCCGCCGGTGTCCGCGTCTGCGCCATCGAGCGTGCTTTCGTTCTCGCCCGCCACACTCGATCTTGGCGAGATGACCGCAGGCCAGCCCAGGACGGCCGGCCTCACGATCACCAACACGAGCGATGGGCCCGTCACCGTCGAGTCCATCAAGGGCGGGTGCGGCTGCACGAAGGTGACGGAGGCACCAAAGGGTCCGATCGCGCCGGGCGCATCGTTCACGGTGCACGTGACGATGGATCCTGGGATGAAGACCGGAATCGCGCTCCGCAAGCCGGTGCACGTGGCGCTCGCAGGCGGACGCGTCGAGTCGATGCACATCGTGGCCACGGTGAGGACGGTCATCGCCGTGACGCCGGAGGTCGTTGATGCGGCCGTCAAGCCCGGTGCCGCAGGCTCGTCAGTCACGCTCTCCAGTGTGGACGCCAAGCCCTTCCGGATCACGGCCATCACGCCATCGGGAGTCGCTGAGGCCGGATCGCAGGCGGCGTCAGGCACCCATGAGCTGAAGATCAGCCTCGAGGCGTGGCACAAGGCCGGCCAGCCCGCCACCATCCTCATCACGACGGACAGGCCCGATGCGCCCACGGTGGCCGTGCCCGTGAAGTCGGCGCAGACCGTGAGCATGTTCCGGCTCCCCGCCGCGGCCGATGCGGAGTCACCCGAGCGCACGGCGGGTCTGCAGGATTCGATCATCCGCGACATTGACGCCGCGCTGGCGACCTCGGAGCGGTCCCCGCAGTTCAGGATGCGCCTGCACCGCGAGTCGGGCATGCTCTTCGTGCACGGCAGCGACGAGGACATTTCGGCAGTGCGGGAGGCCGTGCGCACACTGCCCGCATCGAGCAACGTGCGCGAGTCCGCGCCTACGCCAGGCCTGTGAAGCGTGCCCAGGGACGCCACGGACATCCGATCGGAGGACGCGTGGGCGGAGCAGTGCACCCTGGACCTGGTCAAGGGTGTGCGCTCCGCCTACGAGTCGCTCTTCCTCGCGCGGTGCACGCTCGTCGAGGCCGAGGCGGCTCGGCGGATGGGCTGGAGGCATGACCTTGCGGATGACGTCGCGCAGGAGACATGGCTCAGGGTGGCGCGGGGCCCACGGCGATGCGCGACTGCGGCAAGCCTCGACGCATGGCTGCGCAGGATCGTGCGCAGCGTCGCGATCGACATGCTCCGCAGCGAGCTTGCGCGCCGCTGCAGGGAGCGGCGCGTCTCGCGCGCCGAGGAGATCAGTTTCGCGGAGGACGTGGAACTGCTCGAGGCCTTGCGCGGGGAGGGAGCCTCCGCGCTCGGCCTGGCGCCCGATGAGCGGTGGATGCTCGAGCTGCGCATCCGCACAGGGGCAACGATGGAGCAGCTCGCAGGCTGGATCGGCATCGGTCGCGGTGCGCTGGACAGCAAGTTCCGGCGCGTTGCTGAGCGGGCTCGGGCCCGGAGGATGACATCATGAGCGCACTCACAGAACGTCAGAAGGACATGCTCGCGCGCGGGCTCTCTGCATTCGATGCATCTGCGCGCAGTCGACGTGCGAGGCGCACCGCGGGCCGCATTGGCGCGGCGGCGGCGATCGCCGCAGCGGCTGCGGTCACGATCTTGATCTTCCGGCCCTCGGGAGCTCAAGCGCTCCCGGGCTATGTGCAGATCATCCCTGACGACACGCAGCTCCTTGCGGAGCTCGAGCTCGCGCGGGCCTGCGAGCGGGTCAGCCGCCTTGACGGTCGGCTGGTCGTCGTCGAGTGCGTCGTGCACCCGACTGGCGACTAGGCGGCGGGTGCGCCGCGGAGCCTGAGCGCAGCGCGCACGAGCAGGATCAGCACCGGCACCTCCACAAGCGGCCCGACCACCGTCGCGAAAGCCTGGCCCGACGCGATGCCGAAGACGGAGATGGCGACCGCGATCGCGAGCTCGAAGTTGTTGCCGCTCGCCGTGAATGCGAGGGTTGCCGCACGCTCGTACTCGGCTCCTGCCCGCCGGGCCATCGCGTACGAGGCGAAGAACATGATGGTGAAGTAGAGGACCAGCGGCACTGCAATCCGGAGCAGGTCGACTGGCGCATCGACGATTCGGTCGCCCTGCAGGCTGAACATGGCCACGATCGTGAGGAGCAGGGCGACCAGGGTGATCGGCGCGATCCGGGGCAGGAACCGCCGCACGTACCAGGCCTCGCCCATGGCGCGCCTGAGCGCCAGCCTCGTGAGCATGCCCGCGATGAATGGGATGCCGAGGTAGATGGCGACGCTGCCGAGGATCTGCGCGACGCTCACGTCGACCGCAGCGCCCTGCAGCCCGACCAGCGGCGGGAGCCACGTCATGAAGACCCACGCGTACGCGCCGAAGAACAGCACCTGGAACACGCTGTTGAAGGCGACGAGGCCGGCCGCGTACTCCGCGCTGCCGCGCGCGAGGTCGTTCCAGACGAGGACCATGGCGATGCATCGCGCCAGGCCCACCATGACGAGCCCGAGCATGTACTCAGGCTGGTCGCGCAGGAAGATCGCGGCGAGCGCGAACATGAGCGCCGGGCCCACGATCCAGTTCTGCACGAGCGAGAGCGCCAGCACCCTCCGGTCCGCGAACACGCGCGGCAGCTCCTCGTACCGCACCTTCGCGAGGGGCGGATACATCATGAGCACCAGCCCGATGGCGATGGGGACGTTGGTGGTGCCGAACGTCACCGCATCTGCAGCGCCCTTCACGCCGGGGACGAGGCGGCCGATGGCCACTCCGGTCCCCATCGCGAGGAAGATCCAGAGGGTGAGGTAGCGGTCGAGGAAGCCCAGCCTCGGAGGGCAGGCATCGGCGCCGCACGCAGACTCGGGGCTGACGGTCAACGGTCCCCTTCGCCGAAAGTGCCCGTACGGCTCCCGGTGTCCCTGGGGCAGGCTGGGATGAGGTCAGGGAGTCCTGCGACAAGGCTGCGGATCTCGTCGCGCACCCGCCGGTAGTGCGTCATGGCGTCCTCCTCGGTGGCGGCGCGCTCTGCGAGTCGTGGCGGATCGTCGAAGGGCGCATGGATGGTGAGCGCACCAGGCAGCGCAGGGCACGATTCGTGCGCCGAGTCGCAGACCGTGATGACGACATCGAACCGCAGGCCAACGTCCTCCGGACGCTTGGGCCTGTGCTGCGAGATGTCGATGCCGCACTCCCTCATCGCGCGGACGGCGCGCGCGTTCAGCGCATGCGGGTGCGTGCCGGCGGAGTGCGCCTCGATGCGGCCAGCACAGAGGGCGTGCGCCCATCCCTCCGCCATCTGGCTGCGGCACGAGTTTCCCGTGCACAGGAAGAGCACGCGCGGGATGGGAGGCGTCGCGGCAGGGTGCCGGTCAACCGGTCCGGGATCGCCGCCGCGGAGGTGAGCGGAGGCAGGATCCTGGCTGCGAGGACCGGCGCCGGCGCTAGCGCCGTCCACAGCGGCCTCCCTCGAGTGTCACGCATGATGCGGGTGGCGCGCACTCCTCAATCGAGTCCGCGAGCATGCGCAGCGTTCGGCAGAGGCTGCCGTAGCGCACCGAGTAGGTCACGGTGCGTCCGGACTTGCGCGCATCCAGCAGGCCTGCGCGCGCGAGCGCCTGCAGGTGGCGCGACACCACAGACAGGTCGACCGAGCAGCACTCGGCGATCTCGCCCACCGCGCATGGCCGTCCGCGCTTGATCAGGCATGCCAGCATCCTCACG
>VERO01000147.1 GCA_018882625.1 Phycisphaerales bacterium
CGTGCGCACCGGGTCGGCGGTGATCGACTGGAACTGCTCGAACTCGTGCCCGCACGCGCGGCAGGCGTACTCGTAGGTCGGCACGGCTCAGGACTCCTTCGGCGTGACGGCCACCTTCGCCGGACGAAGCGCCGCATCGCCAAAGCGGTATCCAGCCTGGAAGCATGATGCGATGCGGCCTGGCTCGATGCCTTCGGCCGCCTGCTGCATCACGGCCTCGTGCTGCCGCGGGTCGAACTCGTCGCCCGGCTTGGGCTGGATCCGCGTGATGCCCTGGCCCTCGAGCGCCTTCAGCAGCTCGCGCCGGATCATGTCGACGGCACCTGCAAGCTTCGCGGAATCGAGCGCGGAGAGGTCATGGCCGAGCGCAAGGTCCATCTGCTCGAGCACGGGCACCAGCGCGCGCGCCACCTGCGCGACGCCACGGTCCTTGGCGCGGAGCTCGTTCTCGCCTGCGCGGCGCTGGAAGTTCTGGAAGTCCGCGAGCGCGCGCAGGTACGCGGACTGGCGCTCGTCGACCTGGCGGCGCAGCTCGTCGATCACTGATTCCTCGGTGGCCGCCTCGCCGCCTGCCGATTCGTGCGCGCGATCCTCCGCCGCATCATCCGATCCCCTCATGCCGCTGCTGGTGTCCGTCGTGTGCATGGTTGGCTCCAGGGTGCCGGCTCACTCGCCGACAATGGTGTCCTTGATCTTCTCCCACACGCCCTTGTCCTTCGACTTGCCTCTCTTGCGCCCGCCGCTGGCCTTGCCGGAAGCGGCGGCCTGCGCAGGCGCTCGACCGGACCGGCCCTCGTCGATCGAACCGCCGTCTGTGGATGCAAGCTCGCGCAGCAGCTCGCGCTGGCGGTCGTTGAGCTTGCGGGGCACCTCCACGAGCACGTGCACCACCAGGTCGCCGCGCCGCGACGGCGTGCGCAGGTTCGGCATGCCCGCACCGCGGATGCGGAACTGCTCGCCGTGCTGCGTGCCCGCAGGCAGCTCCAGCATCTGCGTGCCATCGATGCCGTCGATGGAGATTCGGGCGCCGAGCGCGGCATCCGCGAAGGGCACGGTCTGCGCGGTGATCAGGTCATCGCCGTCGCGCTCGAACCGGTCGTGCTCCTCGACCCGGATCACCACGTGCAGGTCGCCGCGAGGGCCGGTGCCGTTGGCGGAGACCTCCGGCGGCGGGGGCTCGCCCTCGCCGGCGATGCGGAACACCTGGCCATCCTGGATCCCTGCAGGGATCTTGACCGACAGCGTGCGTGACTTCTGCACGCGGCCCTGGCCGCGGCACTCGCCGCACGCCTCAGCCACCACACTGCCGCGGCCGCGGCAGTTGGGGCACGTGGTCACCATGCGGAACATGCCGCCGAGCCCGGTCTGAGCCACCTGCCCCTGGCCGCCGCATGTCGGGCACCGCAGCGGCTGCGTGCCGGGCTTGGCGCCCGTGCCGCTGCACGTGCCGCAGACATCGCGGCGGCGGAACGACACCTCGACCTCGCGGCCGGTGAGCGCCTCCTCGAGCGAGATCGCGACAGACGTCTCGAGGTCAAAGCCGCGCGCGCGCGTGCGCCGTCCGCGGCCGCCTGCGGCATCACCGAAGATGTCGGCGAACATCGAGAAGATGTCGTCGACCTGCATGCGCGAGAAGTCGTGCGCAGGAGTCTGGCGCAGCCCCGCATGGCCGAACTGGTCGTATCGCGCGCGGCGCTCCGGGTCGGAGAGCACCTCGTACGCCTCGGCGCACGCCTTGAACTCGGTCTCGGCCTTGGCATCGCCGGGATTGCGGTCCGGGTGCCACTTCATCGCGAGGCGCCGGTAGGAGCGCTTGATCTCCTCGCCGTTGGCGGTGCGCTCGACACCGAGCACCTCGTAGTAGCAGCGTTCGACGGCCATGGTTCAGGCGCTCCCGCGGGCGTGAAAGCGCGGAGGACCGGACCGGCCGCGTCGCGGCGCAATCCGGTCCTCCGTTCCAGTCAGGGGACTGTTCAGGAGACCGCGCCCTCGACGGGCTCGGACTCCTCCTTGAGCTCGGTCACGATCACGTCGGTGGTGAGCATGAGGCCCGCGATGCTGGCCGCATTCTCGATCGCCGTCTTGGCCACGAGCGCAGGGTCGATGATGCCGGCCTTCACGAGATCGACGTACGTCTGCGTCGACGCGTTGAAGCCGAAGCCCTCGCTGCCCTCGAGCACCTTCTCGACGACGAGGTCGCCATCGACGCCCGCATTCATGGCGATCTGCCATGTGGGACGGCGCAGCGCCTCGGCCACGATCTGGTAGCCGAACGCCTCGTCGCCCTCGGCCTTCTTGCCGGCGCTGGTGACGGCCTTGATCGCGCGGATGAACGCCACGCCGCCACCGGGCACATAGCCCTCCTTGGCGGCCGCGCGCGTCGCGTGGAGCGCGTCATCGACGCGGTCCTTCTTCTCCTTCATCGCGATCTCGGTGGCTGCGCCGACCGAGATGATGGCGACGCCGCCCGTGAGCTTGGCCAGGCGCTCCATCAGCTTCTCGCGGTCGTACTCGGACGTGCTCTTCTCGTGGAGCGTGCGGATCTGCTCCGCGCGCGCCTCGATCTCCTTCCTCTTGCCGCCGCCCTCAATGATCGTGCAGTCATCCTTGGTGATGACGATGCGGCGGGCCGTGCCGAGCTCGGAGGTCTGCACGTCGGCGAGGTTGCGGCCGAGGTCCTCGGCGATGAACGTGCCGCCCGTGAGGGTGGCGATGTCGCCGAGCATGGCCTTGCGGCGGTCGCCGAAGCCAGGGGCCTTGACGGCGCACACCTGCAGCACGCCGCGGAGGCGGTTGACGACGAGCGCCGCGAGCGCCTCGTTCTCCACTTCCTCCGCGATCACCAGCAGGGGCTTGTTGGCCGTCGCGACCTTGTTGAGCAGGGGCAGCAGGTCCGCGAGGTTGGAGATCTTCTTCTCGTGGATGAGGATCAGCGCGTTCTCGAGGACGCACTCGGCCCGCTTGGGGTCGGTCATGAAGTAGGGGGAGAGGTAGCCCTTGTCGAAGGACATGCCCTCGACGTAGTCGAGCGTGGTCTCGGCGGTCTTGCCCTCCTCGACCTCGCACACGCCGTCGGCGCCGACCTTGTCGATCGCCTCGGAGATGATGGACCCGATCGTGGTGTCGTGGTTGGCGCTGACGGTGGCGACCTTCATCAGGTCGGCCTTGCCCTTGCACTTCACGGCCATCTCGCCGATCGTCTCCGCCGCGAGCTGCGCTGCGGCGTTGATCCCGCGCTGGATCGCGACGGCGCTGGCGCCGGTCGAGATGAACTTGAGGCCGCCGTTGAAGATGGCCGCGGCGAGCACGGTGGCGGCGGTGGTGCCGTCGCCCGCCACGTCAGCGGTCTTCTTCGCGACCTGGTGCACGAGCTTGGCGCCCATGTTCTGGAAGGGCTCCGGCAGCTCGACCTCCTTGGCCACGCTCACGCCGTCCTTGGTGACGTGCGGGTTGCCGTAGGACTTCTGCAAGATGACGTTGCGGCCCGTGGGCCCCATCGTCACGGCGACCGCCTGGGCGATCGCATCGACACCGCGCTTGAACTCCGCGTGCGCGGCCGTCGAGAACTTCATCTGCTTCGTGGACATCGGTATCTCCGTTGGTGGTGCGCGTACGTCAGCCCTCGATCACGCCGAGCAGCTCGGACTCGCGGATGATCAGGTGGGGGACGCTCTTGATCTCGATCTCGGTGCCGGCGTACTTGCCGTACACCACAGTGTCGCCCTTGCGGACGGAGGGGCTCAGGCGCGTGCCGTTGTCGAGCAGCTTGCCTGGGCCGATCGCCACGACCTTGCCCTGCATGGGCTTCTCCTTGGCGGTCTCGGGCAGGAAGATGCCGGACGCGGTCTTCTTCTCCGGGTCGATTGGCTTGACGAGGATGCGGTCTTCGAGTGGCTGAACGTTGCTCATGGTCATGTCTCCGTGAATAGGTTCGTGTTGGTGTGCGAGTTGGTGATGGTGCGAAGTGGTGCGCTCGTGCGGGACGGGGATCAGAAGCCCATGCCTCCCATGCCTCCCATGCCGCCCATCCCGCCCATGCCGCCCATGCCTCCCATGCCGCCGCCGTGGTCATGGCCTGCGCCGCCCTCGTCCTTGTCCTTGGGGGCCTCGGTGACGATGCAGTCGGTCAGCAGCAGCATCGATGCGACGCTCGCCGCGTTCTGCAGGGCAGTGCGGTCAACCTTGGCGGGGGTGATGACTCCCTGGCGCACGAGGTCGCCGTAGGTTCGCGTCAGCGCATTGAAGCCCTGGTTCCCCTCGAGCTCCTGCACCTTCGCGACCACGACGGAGCCCTTGGCGCCGGCGTTCTCGGCGATGGTGCGCAGCGGCACGGTGCACGCCTCGGAGACGATGTCGACTCCCGTGGCCTCGTCGCCCTCGAGCGTGCCGCGCAGCTTCTTCAGCGCGGGCAGCGCACGGACGTACGACACGCCTCCACCCGCGACGACACCCTCCGCGACGGCCGCCCGCGTGGCGTGCAGCGCGTCCTCGATGCGCGACTTCTTCTCCTTGAGCTCGGTCTCGCTGCTGGCGCCGACCTTGATCTGCGCCACGCCGCCCGCGAGCTTCGCGAGGCGCTCCTGGAGCTTCTCGCGGTCGTAGTCGGAATCGGTGCGCTCGATCTCCTGGCGAATCTGCTCGCAGCGGCCCTGAATGGCCTTCGTGCTGCCGGCGCCCTCGACGATCGTCGTGTTGTCGGCGTCGATGATCACCTTCTTGGCCTGGCCGAGCTGGCGCAGCTCGACCTTGTCGAGCTCGATGCCGAGGTCCTTCATGACCGCGGTGCCTCCGGTGAGGATCGCCAGGTCCTCGAGCATCGCCTTGCGGCGGTCGCCGTAGCCGGGGGCCTTCACGGCGCAGACGTTGAGCACGCCGCGGAGCTTGTTCACGACGAGGGTGCTGAGCGCCTCGCTCGTCACGTCCTCGGCGATGATCAGCAGGGGCTTCTTCGCGTCGAGCGCCTTCTCGAGGAAGGGCACGAGCTTGGTGATCGAGTCGATCTTGTCCTCATGGATGAGGATGAGCGGCTTGTCGAGCTCGACCGTCATCTCCTCGGTGTTGGTGACGAAGTTGGGGCTGAGGTAGCCGCGGTCGAAGCGCATGCCCTCGACGACATCGACGATGGTGTCGCGTCCCTTGCCCTCCTCGACGGTGATCACGCCATCCTTGCCGACCTTCTCGAAGGCCTCGGCCATGATGGTGCCGACCTCGGGATCGTTGTTGGCGGAGATCGTGGCGACGTTCTCGATGCCGCCGGTCACGTTGGCCACAGGCTTGGCGCCTGCGGCGATCGACTTGACAACGGCCTCGACGCCCTTGCGCATGCCGCGCACGAGCGCGTTGGGCTCAGCGCCGGCGGCGACGTGCTTCAGGCCGGCGCGGAAGAGCGCCTCGGCGAGCACGGTCGCGGTGGTGGTGCCGTCGCCGGCATCGTCGGAGGTCTTGCTGGCGGCCTCCTTCACGAGCTTGGCGCCCATGTTCTCAACCTTGTTGCGCAGCTCGATCTCCTCGGCGACCGTGACGCCATCCTTGGTGACGCTCGGTCCGCCCCAGCTCTTGTCGAGCACGGCGTTGCGGCCGCGCGGGCCGAGCGTGCTCTTCACTGCGGAGGCGAGCTTTTCCACGCCGGCGAGCAGCTGCTTGCGGGCGTCCGTATCGAAAGCGAGATTCTTGACGGCCATGTATGGATCTCCAGTGGTCGGTTGCGAAGGCTGACCAGAATGCAAACCGCGTGCCAGCCAGCCGCTCGGCGGGGAGCGATTCTGAGGGCCTTTTGAGTGCCCAGGAGAGCTCACGCTGCCGATTCGGCAGAGGAGCGCGGGCGCGCCCGGGCCACCTGCCAGCACCCGACAAACCCCCAGATGAGGGTCAGGACCAGCACGAGGGCGGAGATGGTCATCACCGCACGGATCGCGGGCGTCCATGCGCTCCATCCCAGCGACGGGAGGATGAGGGAAAAGAGCCGGCTTCCGATGACCAGAGTCGCGGCCGCCGCTGCGGTCTCGAGCGCGGCGGTCGCGGATCGCGCCTCGGTCTGGGTGTCCGAGCGCGCGCCCAGAAGCCGAAGTCCGGGCCTGATGCCTTGCACAACCGCAGTCGCGCCGAGCACCTGAATCGCGCCTAGCGCGAGCGATGCGCCCGCAGGGGTGATCCATACGGATGGCCCCACTCGAAGCGCCGAGGGCGTGCCCCACACGGTGGTCCACGCGAGCGCGGCGGTCGCGAGGCACCACAGGATTCCGCCAGAGAGCACCATGGCGCGGGCGCGAGCCGCCGCGGGGCCGGTCCATGC
>VERO01000005.1 GCA_018882625.1 Phycisphaerales bacterium
TCTTCGGCTCCCAGCAGGACCTGAAGATCGTGAAGGAGCTCGTGATCTTCATCACGCCGACCGTCATCGAGAACCCTGACGACAACGACACCAACTTCAACGTGCTCGAGCGCCAGCGCCTCGAGGCGCTGGCGAAGCCGCTGTCGCAGACCAGCAAGAATCTCGTCGAGCAGGGACGGATCCTCGGCAAGGACGGAGTCGACCCGATCGCGCCGATCACGCCCAACATGGGCGCTGGTCGAGGCGCGGGCGCTGCCGGCGGTGCGGCAGCTGGCAGCGAGTCGAGCGGCGCGGCGCCCTCCGAACCCGCTGCGCCGGGATCGCCAGCTCCGTGACCGTGCGCATTGCGCTGGCTGCGCTCGCGGCATGCGTGACCGCGCTGGGCTGCGCGCCGCCAGCGGCCCGGCCGAGCCCTGTCGCGACACGCGCGTCCGAACCTCAGGCCGCGTCGAGGCGCGAGGTCGCCTCGGGAGAGGCGCGTGTGACCGGCGGCGAGATCCAGTACTCGTTCGTGCGCCTCGGCCGCGTGCCGCATGACGGGTTCGCGCTGCCGGTGACCGATCCCTCTGGGAGCTTCATCGCCGTGCAGGAGCGCTCCTCCGCGGACTGGCCGACGCTCCTTGCGTCGGTCGATGGGGGCGTGCCGGAGGCTGGGGCTGTGGCGATCCACGCGATCTCCGGCGCCACGCTCGTGCCCAAGGCCTCTGCCGGACCTGACCTTCTGCTTGGCCGGATGTGCACGCCGGGCTCATCCGCGGTGGGCGTCACGCATCCGGCCGGAGTGCTCGTGGAGAGCCCGCGGCTCGACGGATCACGGTGGATCGGCGTGCTGCCGTGGGATGCGGCAGGCGCCGCGGACACATCAGGAGGTAGCGGCGCCGTGAGGTGGATTGCGCGCAATTCGGCGGTCAACGCATTTGCGGCCGCGCACACGGATGGTTCGCTCGCATGGAGCGCTCGAGAGCGCGGGGTGCCCCACTTCGGCCTGGCGGTGCTCGATGGACCGGAGGGAGCGCGTGTGCTGCCGGCACCCGACGGAGCCTCGCTGGTGGCGCCATTCTTCGCGGCAGACGGCCGCCACCTCTATGCGCTCCGCCTTGGCGACGGAACGCTGACGCTGGTCGCCTACCCGTGGCCCGCACCGCGTGGCGCGGAGGCCTTCGCGGCATGGAAGCCCGTAGCCGAACTGCCACTGTCGTGGCGTGCAGACGCGCGGACGGCATACCAGTCGGTCGTGCCACTGGGCGCATCAGCGTCAACGACGCGCGGTCATGCGATGGTCTTCCATCCGAGGTTCGCCCGGATCGCGCTGTGGGATCCATCGAGCGGCGCCGTCTCGCTGGCGTCGGCGGACTCGCTCGCCGCGACGGATCTCGGGAACGATGCAGTTGCCGTAGGCGGACGCCGGAGGCTCGCGGTAGAGCCCTATCCCACGTCTGGCGATGCCACTGACTCGCGTGCCGGCATCAGCGTGATCGAGGCTCCGTGGGTGCCCCGGGGACCTGCGATCCTCAACGGCTCAGGCGTGCTCGCCTTCAGGCCAGAGGCACGGGAGATCGACTGCGCGGTGATCGAGCTCCGGGGACGCTAGTCCTCGTCGTCGTCCTCGTCCTCATCCTCGTCGTCGTCGAACTCATCCTCGTCGTCGTCGTCGTCGTCCTCTTCGTCCTCGTCGTCTTCGTCATCCTCGTCGTCCTCTGAGGAGTCCTCGTCCCCGTCCTCCTCCTCGCCTTCCTCCTCGTCGTCCTCTTCCTCGTCCTCCTCCTCTTCCTCCTCTTCCTCCTCGTCCTCATCGAGGTCGTCGAAATCGTCGAAGTCGTCCTCCTCCTCTTCCTCCTCGACGTTCTGCTCGAATCCGCCCTCCTTGTCCTCGTCGGCCTCGAAGCCGTCCTCGTCGGCGAACTCCTCGTCGTCGAAGTCATCGCCCTCGTCATCGAAGTCGACCTGGTCCTCATCCTCGTCGTCGTACGCGGCGACAGGCAATGGGGTGCCGGGGAGAAGCCAGCGCGTGGCCTCGGTCAGATCCTGGGTGAGTCGGGTCATCATGGGAACGGCGAGAGGATGTCCTCGGAGCGCGAGAATGTCAACCTGAGGGAATCGGCACCGCAAAGCTCGAATCCTTCCCTGCGGGAATCACGACCCAGCCGTCAATGGCAATCGGTGTGCCAAACGTCTGCGCAGGTACGTCGAAGGATGCGGCAACCCCGAGCATCTTCAGTCCGTCCGACCAACCCAGAAGCTGAAGGCGCATCCGGGATCGGCTGCGACCGCCGAGGCCTGCCGCGGGCTCGACTCGTCCAGCCTGTTCCGTCACCACGAGTCCTGCCCCAACGGGCGTGGCCGCGTGAAGCGCACGGCCCGGCATCGGGATCGTGGCGCCAAGCTGAGAGCCATTGAGGCTGAAGATCGCCACGACCTCCTCGTCACCTGCCACGATGACATCCCCGCTTCGGGTGAGCTCCTGCCAGTCGGCAGGTCGGCTCTGGCGCCCCGTCAGCATCGCGAACGCCTGCCGGTCGACGCTGCCGTCGCGCCACCGGACCGCCTGCGGGGCAGATCCATCCGCCTGCAGCAGGAAGGTGCCGGACACGCCATCGATGCCCACGCTGCGGCGGCCTGCGACATCATCCCGAATCCACGAGACTTGGTCCTCGAGGAGGTCCCAGCGGCTGGTGCCTGCGTCGTGCCCCACCGCGACCTGGCCCGGCCCCACGATCCGAACCCACCGCACTGCGCCGATGTCCGGATCCGAGAGCACGGCCACGGGACGACCTGACGCGCGGTCGAGGGCGATCGCACGCGCACCTCCGCCTCCAGCGCCTAGCCCAACGATGATCACCACCGAATCGTCGGCGTCCGCATCGAGGATCTCGGCCACGACGCCTGCGGAACGCCACTGAGGGGTGCCATCGGCGGAGCTGACCGACGCGACGGCACCGTCCGTGCGGACCAGCACGATGTCCGCTGGACCCGGAAACGCGCCCGCGAGCCTGAACGAGTGCTCACGACCGAACCTCGGCACCGGATCCGCACGGGCTGGACGCTCAGGCACGTCGCCGTCGAGCATTGCGTCGATGTCCGCGATCGACCATCGCGTCGCGCCCGAGTCGTCGATCATGGCCAGCGACGAGCGGTCTGCGTCCATCGCCTGCCAGAGCACGGTGCCGATCGGCGTGTGCTGCACGATGGTCGGCGACTGCCCGGCCAGCGGAGCGCGCCAGACCGGCTCGAGTGACTCCGACGAGATGCATGCGATCCCGCCGCGGTCGGTCAGCCACATGCGGTCGGTCGGCCGCGTCAGGCGCGCACGTGGCGTCATCGCAGTGGGCTCGCCGCGCAGCGGACGCACCGCACGGGATCCTCGGGGCGCGCTGACGCGGGGCTCCCCCCTCGCAAGCGACGATGACGGCATCTGCGTGCGGGCGATCGAGGCAGGCACGCCCTTGAGTGATGCGATCGGCACATCCATGCCGGCGATGACCGCCCTGTCGACGAGCTGAACCGCCGCATCAGGAAGCGCCTCGCGCGCGAGCACGGCCACTGCACGGTCGAGGACCCTGGCGACGAGCGCGCTGTCCTTGATCATGAGCGCCTCGTCCACCGCCATGGATGCTGATGCCGATGCGCGGACGCGATCGCCAGCAGCCGAGAACGCCTCGCTTGCGGCGATCCACGCCTCTGCGCTCTCGCGCGAGCATCCGTGCGCACGCGCATAGTCGACGAGCGCGGCGGCACCTGATCCCGCGGGTGGGGGCCGGTTGTCCGCGGTGCGTGCAGAGGGTCCCGCGCGGCCGGGATCGAGCGCCGCGAGCCTCTCCCTGGCGGCAATGCCGGCGCGCAGGAGCGCGGAGTCGTCGCCGGCAGGCCGGATCCAGCTTCGTGCGAGCGCACTGTCGGAGAGGATCCGCCGCCATACGGTGACGGCCGCGCCAAGACGACCCGAGCGGCCGAACCAGTCTCCCTGCACCAGGAGCGCCTGCGCACGGCGCGACGGGTCGGCTTCCCGTGCGATCACCCGGTCGAAGAGCTCCTTGGACTCCTCGGGGCTGATCAGGCCGGTGCACGCGAGATCCACCAGGAGCGCGGACACCCGGTCTGCGAGCTCGCCGCGGACCCCTTCGTCGCCCGCGCCCCGATCCGGCAGCCAGGCCAACGCCATCTGCGCGGCACGGCGCGCGAGATCGGCCTTGGATGAGGCAATCGCCAGCTCGAGCAGGCCCGCGACCGCTGCAGGCTCGCCGCCTGCTGCGGCGTCGGCGAGCAGCTGCTCGGTGCGCGGCGAGTCCACGAACATCGACAGCGCATCGTCCGTGGCCGCTGCGCCGATGCCGTCGCGCAGCGAGGGATTGGCCGGCGCACCGGTCTCGAGCACGGCGAGCTCCGAGCCGTCTGCGATGGCGCGCACGCTGATGCGGCCCCCTGCGGGAATCGCGACCGCGCCCCTCCCATCAGGCAGCGAGCCGACCTGCACCCGACCCACCACCGCGGTGACCGCAGGCGCAGCGCTCGACCCGGTCGCCGTGCCGCTCGTCCACAGGGGCGAGCGCAGGTCATCGGACCGGAAGCACGTGACCTCCTGCCCGATGCCCAGGATGTGCGCACCATCCGCGCTGGCGAGCAGCCAGCGGGTGGATCGCCACGCCGTTCCTGTCCCGACGGGCACGAGCGAGAGCTGCCGGCCATCGGACGCATCCAGCACCTGCACATGCTGCTGGTCCGGATCGATCAGCATGATGCGATCGCCGCACACCGCCGGTCGCTGCATCTGCCATGGCTCGAGGTCCCATCGCGCGTCGCGGATGGGCACCTGCGCCCGCCGCAGCCACATCGCGCGGCCGTCGATGCACGAGAGCCGGGCCGTGACCCCAGCGCCGGTGTGGACGATGAAGGAGTCCCCGAGCGCCACGGGCGTCGCGCACGGCCGGACGGCCGATGACGTGACGCGGATGCCGGGGGTGGCGCCGAGCGGCGCGACCCACCGGAGCGAGCCGTCCACCAGCGAGATGCCAGCCGCGAGCGAGATCGTCTCCTGACGGGGCGACACCCGCCGGAGCAGCAGCGCGATGGTGTCCTCGATCACCGCCGGGGATCCGACGATGAATGCACCCTCAAGTCCAGAGCCGGCATGCCACCGTGGCTGGAACTCCCAGAGACGGCGGCCGCTGTCGACGGAGATGCACAGGAGCCTTCCTCCACCCTCGCGCTCGATGCCGCCATCGCGGCCCGCACCGCTCGAATGGCCGCTCACGGCGAGCACCCGATCTCCGCACACGACTGGCACGCTCAGGTCGCCCGCGATGCCGTCACTCGGCGCACCGGGAGGCATCATCAGCACGCTCCACACCGGTTCGCGCGTGAACAGGCCGAGCGCCTGGATTCGGTGGCCCTCGTTCACGATGACGAGCCCGCGCGCGAGCGCCGGGACGCTGACGAGGTACCGGCCTGCCTCGGTCGCTTGCGCGGGGAGGATGGGGGCGCGCTGGCGCTCGTCGGCACCGGACAGCACCCTGCGCTTGAGCGACTGGTCGAGCGACTCCTGCCACAGCCGGATCGGAGCGCCGCCGACTTCGCCGAAGGGCTGCGGCGACAGCGGATCGTTGACGTCGGCGGGTGCGGCAGGCGCGGGCGACGCGATGAGCGCACGCAGCGCGCCCGCCTCGGCGGACTGCATGGCGTCGAGGCTGTCGGCCGCCACCTGCGCACGGTCGCGCGCGCCGATGCCCCACGCGGAGAGAGCCTCGATCCTGAGTGCGCGCCGACGCAGCTCACCCGCGAGGTCAGGATGCGTGCGCAGCGAGTCCACAAGGGCGAGAGCCTTCCTGAAGCGCGCGTGCGCAAGCTCCGTGTCCGCACGCGAGAGCTGCGCGTCAAGCCCCGCCGGAGTCAGCAGCCGCTGGACCGCGGCCGACTCCGCGTCCCCGCCGTCGAACTGCCTCTGCGCATCTGCGGACTCGATCGCCCTCCACCGGCGCAGCACCTCCGGATTGGCCAGCAGCGTGCGCTCCGCGACAGAGCGCGCGTCCACAAAGCGGTCAGGGTCGTCGGGCATGGGCACCAGCTTCTGGCCGAACTCCGCCAGAACCTGCCTGATCAGGCGCGCGGACTCGGACGGATTCGCCGCCGCCTGGTCGGAGGCCTGCGCCAGCAGCTGTATCGCCGTCGGAGAGTCATCGACCGCCACTGTGGCGCGCTCCTGGCCCCTCGCGTGCCAGGACGCGCACGCAGCGGCGGCATACGCCCAGAGGTGCCCGTATCGCGAGGGTTTGCGCACACGCCGATCCTACGGGGGGTGTCGCTGGTCGCACGAGCGATCCGGCGTCACCATGCAGGGCCGCCATGCTGGCGCGACGCGATCGCGCGTGTGCGCGGCATCCTGAAGGACCTTCGAATCCCCGATAGAGTGCGGGGCATGCGCATGGGTCCTGCGGATCTTGGAAGGCACGCGCGCTGCCGCATGGTGGCCACGGCGGCGGTCGTGCACGCGGCGCTGCTCGCCGGGTGCGCCGGGGATCCGCGCATCACCGTCTCCGGAGTCGACCGCGTCGTGAAGGGACCCACCTCCGACGAGTACGCGCTGCGCATCCGGCTGGAGAATCCCACTGGCGATCCGCTGGTGCTCGACCGCTGGAACTACTCGCTCGAGACGGATGCCGGTCGCTACAGCGGAGAATGGGTCGCATCGCGCACGCTGCCTCCGGGCACGGACACGGAGGTGTCCATCCCGGCGGTGCTGCAGCACGACGGGACTGCGGTGGCGTCGCGCTGGCGCGTGAATGGCTCGGTGCGCTACCTGCTGCCCGGTCGACTCGCGGAGACGCTGTTTGACATCGGCCTCAGCAAGCCCGAGGCGCTGTTCTCCGGCGAGGGTCGCATCGCGGTGAACGAGAGCGCCACGGTGCCCACCGCGGCGCCGCTGCCTGGCACCGAGACGATTCCCGCCGGGGCGAAGCCCTGAGCGAACGGCCTGGAGCCCAAGCCCGCCTCAGCGCGCGAGGGTCTCGTCCATCAGACGCTGGTGCAGGCCGAGCAGGCGCGCGTCGCCTTCCGGCACGCCGGCTCCGCTCGCCTGCACGTAGGACCCGTCGGGCTGCATCTGCCACGCGAGCCGTGCGTCCTCGAGGCACGACTGCAGCAGCGACCACAGCCTGCGGCGGTGCGCAGGATGCTGGATCGGCGTGGCGGCCTCGACGCGCGTCTGCAGGTTGCGGTACATCCAGTCGGCGCTGCCGATGAGGAAGTCTCCCTCCTCAGGGTCCTCCTTGCCTCCCGAGAACCAGAAGATGCGGCTGTGCTCGAGGAACCTGCCCACGATGGAGCGCACGCGGATGTTCTCGCTGAGGCCAGGCACGCCAGGGCGCAGGCAGCAGAAGCCACGGACGACGAGGTCCACCTGCACGCCGGCCTGGCTCGCCGCATAGAGCGCGTCCATCACGGCGCGGTCCTCAATCTGGTTCATCTTCGCGATGACGCGGCCCTGGCCGCCTGCCTTCGCGATCGCCATCTCGCGCTCGATGAGCTCGATGAAGCGTCGCTTCATGGTGACCGGCGCGACCAGCAGGCGGTGGTACTCGCGCTGCAGCGACCGGCCCGTCATGTAGTTGAAGAGGCCAACGAGGTCCTCGGTGATCAGCGGGTCGCAGGTGAGCAGGCCCAGGTCCTCGTACACGCGCGCCGTGCGCGAGTTGTAGTTGCCGGTGCCGATGTGCCCGTAGCAGCGGATTCCGCCGGCCTCCTGCCTCACGACCAGCGCGGTCTTGGTGTGCGTCTTGAGGCCGATCACGCCGTACGTGACGTGCACGCCGGCGTTCTCGAGCTTGCGCGCCCACTCGATGTTGCGTGCCTCGTCGAACCTCGCGCGCAGCTCGACCAGCACCGCCACCTGCTTGCCGCTCTCGGCGGCGCGGATCAGGCTGGCGATGAAGGGGCTGTCGCCGCTGGTGCGGTAGAGCGACTGCTTGATGCAGAGGACCTTGGGGTCAAGCGCGGCCTGCGTCACGAACCTCTCCACCGTCGAGTCGAACGACTCGTACGGATGGTGCACCAGGATGTCTCCCGCGCGGATCGCCGCGAAGATGTCCGCGTCCTCGTCCAGCCCGCGCGGGGTCACCGGCGACCAGCGCGGGTACTTGAGCTCAGGCAGCTCGACGTCGCACACGGGCACGAGGCATCCGTAGTCGATGAGGCCGTGCGTCTCGTAGACGTCCTCGGGCCCCACATCGAGCTCCTCCATCAGGAAGCGCAGCAGCCGCGGATTCGCTCCGTGGCCCACCTCGAGGCGCACCACATCCGCGAAGCGCCGCTCCTTGAGCTTCTGCTCGACGGCCTCGAGCAGCGTCTCGGCGTCGTCCTGCTCCGGCTCGATCTCCGCATCGCGCGTGACCCGGAAGAGCACCACCTGCAGGATCTCCATGCCCGGGAAGAGCTCGGAGACGTTGTGCTCGATGATCTCCTGCACCGAGATGAAGCGGCGTCCGCTGCGGAGCTCGTACATGCGCCCCGGCACGTCGGGCACCTTCACGCGCGCGAAGAGCGTCTCCGTCTCGCCGGGGCGGCGCACGACGAGGCCCAGCGACACGCTCATGTTGGAGATGAACGGGAACCGGTGGCCCGAGTCGACGGCGAGCGGCGTGAGGATCGGGAACACGTTGCGGCGGAACCACAGGCGCGCCTCGTCACGCTCGGCCTCGCCCAGCTCCTCCCACTCGACGACCGAGATCCCGGCCGCGCGCAGCGCAGGCAGGATGCTGTCGCGGTAGCAGTCGGCCTGCACCTGGTCGAGGCCGCGCACGCGCTCGCGCACGGCGTGCAGCAGCCCGGCGGGCGACATGGACTCCGGCACGGGACCGAAGCGCCCCGCCTCCACCGCATGGCGGATGCGGCCGACGCGCTTCATGAAGAACTCGTCGAGGTTCGCGCTGAAGATCGTGAGGAACCTCACGCGCTCGAGCAGCGGGGTGCGCGGGTCCGTGGCCATCGCGAGCACGCGCCTGTTGAACTCGAGCCAGGACAGGTCGCGGTTGAGGAACCGCGACGGGTCGCCCCAGTCCGATGGCGCGCCAGTCGCCGAACCGGATGGCGCATCGGAGTGGTCACCGCGCGCGTGGGCCAGCGGCCGCACGGGCATGTCCGAGAGGAGGTCGTCAGGCGCGTGGCTGGCGCGGTGCGCCGCACCGGCATGGTCACGCTTGCGTCGGCTCACCGGGCGGCTCCTGCGGGCACGAATCGCGCGGCGCAGCCCGGAGCCTCCGTCACCCGGACCGATGCCACACGCACGCCTTCGGGCACATGCGGCGCGAGGGCATCCGCGATGAACCGGGCGACATGCTCGGCTGTGGGATTGATGCGGTCAAATGGCGGAGTCTCGTTGAGGTGGCGGGAATCCATCGGCCTGACGATGGCGTCGACGCGTCCCTCGAGCGCATGAAAGTCGCAGAGCAGCCCATCGGCGTCGAGGCGGTCGCCGCTGACCGTCACGGTCACCTCCCAGTCATGCCCATGCACCGGCTCGCGCACGCCGCGCATCAAGATCGCATGCGCTGCGGAAAAGCGCCTGCGGATCTCAAGCTCGTACATGGCGCAAGTATAGCCCCGCACATATAACCCCACGCATGGCTGCGCCGACCGCAGATGCGCCCCTCATGCTGTCCGTCTCCGGAGCCCGCGGCATCGCCGGCGTGACCATGACCGCGGAGACTGCAGCGCGCTTCGGGGCCGCGGTCGCCACCGAGTTTCGCGCGAGCGTCCCCGCAGGCGCGCGCCCGCGCGTCGTGGTCGGGCGCGACGGGCGGGCATCGGGCGAGTGGCTCGCGCCCGCCGCGATCGCGGGACTTCGCGGGTGCGGGTGCGACGTGTCGGACATCGGCATCTGCGCCACGCCCACCGTCGCCGTGATGATCGGCGCGCTTGGCGCGCATGGCGGGCTGATGTGCACGGCGAGCCACAACCCGATCGAGTGGAACGGCCTCAAGGCGCTCGACCGCGACGGGCTCGCGCCGCCGCCCGAGGCAGCGGCACGCATCATCGCCCGCTTCAGGTCGGGCGAGCTGGCGTGGGAGCCCGGGCACTCGCGCGGGGGCGCGGTGTCCGCCGTGGACGGCGCGGACCGCACGCATGTGGACCGCGTGCTGTCGCAGGTCGACGTGCCCTCGGTCGCGCAGGCGCGCATCGCCGTCACGCTCGACAGCGTCAACGGCGGTGGCGCGGCCGCGGGCCGCATGCTTCTTGAGGCGCTCGGCTGCGACCTGGTGCACCTCAATGGCGAGCGCACCGGCACGTTCGCGCACACGCCTGAGCCGACGGAGCGCAACCTGCAGGGCCTCGCGGCCGCCGTGCGGGAGCGTGCGGCGGGCATGGGCGCCCATGCGCCGCGGCTTGTCGGGTTCGCGCAGGATCCTGATGCGGATCGCCTCGCGATCGTGGACGAGCGCGGCCGCTACATCGGCGAGGAGTGCACGCTTGCGCTGTGCGCGCGGCGGATCCTGGCGCGCAGCGGGCCGGTGGCGCTGGCCGCGAACCTCTCCACGAGCCGCATGATCGATGACATCGCCGCGCGGGTCCCCGGTGCGCGCGTGACGCGCGCCGCAGTGGGCGAGGCGAATGTGGTGGCCGCGATGCGCGCCACGGGAGCGACGCTTGGCGGCGAGGGCAACGGCGGCGTGATCTGGCCTCCAGTCTGCCTGGTGCGCGACTCGCTGTCGGCGATGGCGCTCGTGCTCGAGCTCATGGCCGCCGAGGGCAAGCCGCTCTCTGCGCTGGTGTCCGAGCTGCCCGCCTACGCGATGGTCAAGCGCACGCTTGACCTGAGCGCGGTGGGCGGAATCGCTGCAGTGCCGGGGCTGCTCCGCAAGGTCGCCGACGCGCACGCGTCTGCTGCAGGCGCGTCCGTGAGCACGATCGACGGGGTGCGCATCGACGTGCCGGATGGATGGGTGCACTTCCGTGCGTCGAACACCGAGCCCATCATGCGGATCATCGCCGAGGGACGCACGCCGGACGGCGCGCTGCGCCTTGCGCGAGGCTGCGCGGCATCTGCCGGCCTCATGCTCCCCGAGTGACGCCCGGCAGCCGGCTCTCCCGCAGCTGCTGCGCGTGCGGCTGCACCGAGCAGTCGATGTCGAGCACGAAGAGGCCTCCGCCCCGGTGCCTGAGGACCTGGGGCCACATGAACTGGCGGTCGGTCTCCGGGATCCGGATGCCGGCGACGCCGGCCGTGGGCACCCAGATGAGCTGGCCCTCGTCCATGTCCGTGGCGCCGAGCTCCGAGTGCAGGACCGGCCGTGTGCACTCGAAGAGGAAGAGGAGCCAGTGGTGCTGGCCCGCGTAGGCGCGCTCGGCCACCATCCCGAAGAGCCGCATCTCGCCCTCGCGCAGTGCGACGCCGGTCTCCTCGTGCACCTCCCGCAGTGCGCACTCGTGCGGCGACTCGCCGTGCGCGATCTCCACCTTGCCTCCCACCGGCGAGTGCATGCCCGCATTGGGCTGCTTGCGCCGGTGCAGGAGCAGCAGGCGGTCCTGCGCATCCCACAGGTAGCAGAGCACCGCCACGCGGTACGGGAGCGCCGCCGTCTCGTAGCGCGGATGGTCGAGGTCTGACATGGGGCCTCAGGCGACCGCTGCGGCGGCGCGGGCCGGTGACGCTGGCGCATCGAGCGACCCCCGGCTGTGCGCCAGGAGCGCGCGGACCTGCGCCCGCGCCTGCTCGGATGCGCGCACCAGCGGCAGGCGCACGGCGCCGCTGTCGAGGCCCATGAGCTCGAGCGCGCACTTGACGGGCACGGGGTTCGTGTCGATCGAGAGCAGCCCGCGGGCCAGCGGATAGAGGGACTCGTGGATCTGGCGCGCCGATGCGAGGTCATTCGCCGCGAGCGCGCTGCACATGGCGCTCACGCGCGCCGGCGCGATGTTGGAGATGACGCTCACGACGCCGACGGCGCCTACGGCGGCAAAGCCGATCGTCAGGCTGTCGTCGCCCGACAGGATCGGCAGCGCGCAGCGGCGGCGGATCTCGCTTGCCGAGTCAAGCGAGCCGGTGGCCTCCTTGATCGCGACGATGTTGGGATGGGCGCTGAGCCGCTCGACAGTCTCCGGGAGGATGGCGACTCCGCACCGGCCCGGGATCGAGTAGAGGACGATGGGCAGGTCGCACGAGTCGGCCACCGTCATGAAGTGCCGGTAGATGCCCTCCTGCGAGGGCTTGTTGTAGTACGGGGCCACGTGCAGCGCAGCATCCGCACCGAGGCCGGCGACCGTCCTGTGCATGCGCACCGCGTGCGCGGTGCTGTTGGATCCGGCTCCCGCGATGACCTGCACGCCGCGCCCATGCGCCACCGCGACCGCGCGCTCGACGACGCCCGCATGCTCGTGCTCCTCGAGCGTGGGCGCCTCGCCTGTGGTGCCGCAGGGCACGACGCTCGTCACTCCCCCGTCGCACTGCCTCGCGACCTGGGAATCGAGCCGCGCGGCGTCGATGGCCGACCCGTCATCCGTGAATGGCGTGACGATGGCGGTGTGGGCACCGACGACGCGGATCCGTGCGTGCATCCGGCGGATCGTACCGGGCGCGGAGTGCGCCGATTCCGCGCTCAATCGCGCATGCCCGCCATCGCGGCGCGCATCTGCGCAACCGCCTGCCGCATGCCCGCGATCACCGCGCGGCTGACGATCGCATGGCCGATGTGCAGCTCATGGAGGCCAGGCAGCGCGGCGACGTGCGACACGTTCTCGTAGTGCAGCGCATGCCCCGCATTGAAGCTCATGCCTGCGGCGACGATTGCCTCGCCAGCGGCCTGCACCCGGGCCAGCTCCGCCCTCGCCTGGACGCCTAGCCCCCGCTCGGCGTGCACCGCGTGCGCGTACGGGCCCGTGTGGACCTCGCTGATGCGCGCGCCGACGCGGGCGGCCGCCTCCACCTGCCGCAGCTCCGCATCGATGAAGATGCTGCACGGGATGCCGGCATCGGCCAGTGCGGCGATCGCGTCGCGCACGCGCGACTCGTGCGCGACGACGTCGAGCCCGCCTTCGGTGGTGACCTCGAGCCGTCCCTCGGGGACGAGCATCGCGGTCGCGGGACGGATCCGGCGCGCGATCGAGACCATCTCGTCCGTGACGGCCATCTCGAGGTGAAGCGGCACGGCGACGGCACCGCGCAGACGGTCCACGTCCTCGTCCTGGATGTGGCGCCGGTCCTCGCGCAGGTGCACGGTGATGCCGTCCGCGCCGCCGCGCTCCGCCTCCCGCGCGGCCTCCACGGGATCGGGCTCCCACGTGCGGCGCGCCTGCCTCACGGTGGCCACATGGTCGATGTTCACGCTCAAGCGAGGCACAGGGCTATCCTAGATGGCTTCATGGCCGACTTCGCACGCCAGCTCGAGCAGCTCGAGGCAGACCTCGTGGCGCAGGGAGGTCGGGTGCTCGACCTGCTCACGCGTGCGGTCGAGGCCTACTTCGACCACGACCAGGACAAGGCCAAGTCGGTCGTCGCGGATGACGACCTCGTGGACCAGGTCGATGTCGAGATCGAGCGCACCTCGATTCCCCTGCTGGGCCTCGGCGAGCGGAGCGAGCACGGCATCCGGTCGGTGCTGACGGTGGTGAAGGTCAACAACGAGCTCGAGCGCATCGCCGACTGCGGCGTGAACGTGGCCGAGCAGGTGATCGGGCACGAGCGCACCTCGGAGCGGATTCCCCCCACCTTCCGCGTGATGGCCAACAGCGTGCTCGGCATGCTGCGCGATGCGATCAAGGCGCTTGCGACGCGCGATCCCGCGCTTGCGCAGCAGGTGCTGCTGTTCGACGACACCGTGGACCGGTTCCGCAACGAGCTGCTGCTCAATGCGCAGGAGCAGGTGGCGCTTGGCGCCTTTGGCGTGCAGTTTGCCTTCCGCCTCTCCGGCGTCACGCGGAGCCTCGAGCGCGTCGCGGACCATGCCACGAACATCTGCGAGCAGGTGATCTACCTGCGCACGGGAAAGATCGTGCGCCACCGTCCGGAGGGCTGGTCGGAGCCAGTCGAGCCGTCGGAATGAGCGGGATTGGCCACAGCGGCGCCGGATCGCTGGAGTCGCGGCGGGCGGCGGCGCTCGAGCGGCTTCGGCCGGTCGGGCAGGATCACGTGCTCGCGTTCTGGGACACGCTTGGTGCGGATGCGCGCGAGTCGCTGCTGGCGCAGGTGGAGTCGCTGCCGATGGACGTCATCGACCGGGAGGCGAGGGCGATCCGCGCGGGTGCCGCATCCGCCGAGTCCGTGCCGGCTGGCCTCGAGCCCGCGCCCGTCCTGCGCCGCCGTGACATCGACACCGGCCACTGGTCTGCGGCCGGCGCGCGCGTGATCGGCGCGGGCCGCGTGGCCTGCTTCACCGTGGCGGGAGGCCAGGGCACGAGGCTCGGCTGGGATGGGCCCAAGGGCATCTTCCCCGCGACGCCCCTCGCCGCCAAGCCGCTCTTCCAGGTGTTCGCCGAGGGCATCGCCGCGGCGCGTGCGCGCTTCGGCGCGATGGTGCGCTGGTACATCATGACGAGCCCGCTGAACCATGCGCAGACGCACGACTTCCTCGCGGCGCACTCGTGGTTCGGTCTCGGTGCAGGCACGGTCACCCTGATCCCGCAGGGCACGCTGCCGTCGCTGTCGCGCGACGGGCGCATCCTGATGGCGTCGCCATCGGCGGTCGCGGTGAATCCCGATGGGCACGGGGGCGCGGTGCGCGCGCTCCGCGACAGCGGCGCACTCGACCAGATGCGGCGCGAGGGCATCGATACGCTGAGCATGTTCCAGGTGGACAACCCGCTCGTGCGCGTGGTCGATCCGCTCTTCATCGGCCTCCATGCCGAGCATCCCTCGAGCTCCGCGGAGGCGTCGAGCAAGGTGGTGCCCAAGCGCAACGCCGCGGAGAAGGTGGGCGTCTTCTGCGCGAGCGGCGGCCGCACCATGGTCGTGGAGTACAGCGACCTGCCTGCAGGGCTCGCCTCGAGCACCAGCCCGGACGGCTCGCTCCGCTTCAGCGCAGGCTCGATCGCGATCCACGCCTTCGGGGTCCCGTTCCTCGAGAGGATCGCGGCGGGCGCCAGGGCGCTCCCGCTGCATCACGCGGCGAAGAAGGTGCCGCACGTGGGCATTCCGGACGGCCGCATGGTCGAGCCTGCGTCGCCCAATGCCGTGAAGCTCGAGACATTCATATTCGATGCGGTGCCGCTGGCGCTCAGGGCGCTGGTGCTCGAGACGGACCGCGCGGAGGAGTTCGCGCCCATCAAGAACGCGGAGGGCGAGGACTCTCCAGCATCAAGCCGCACGGCGCAGCTCGACCGCGCAGCGCGCTGGCTCGAGTCGCGCGGGTCGCGCGTGGCGCGGGATGCGTCGGGGGCGCTGCGCTGCGAGATCGAGATCTCGCCGCTCACGGCGTGCGATGCCAGCGAGATTCCGGCCAGCCGAATCCCGCGCGAGGTCAGCGCAGGCGAGCGGATCCTGCTGTAGGCGCCGCATCGGCGACATCACGCACGCGCGCAAACACGCCGCCGCGGTAGTCGTCGAGCTTGAGCTCCGCCACCAGGTTCACCGTCATGCCTGGAGAGAGGCGCGCCATGAGGGGCGCCTGGCGCCACCATACGCACCTCAGCTCGCGGCGCTCGGATCCCTCGACGCTCGCCACAAACTCCGCATGGTCGCGCTCCTTGCCGAAGGCGCGAGGCCGCCCCACGACACGCACCTTCGGCACCAGCACGGTCGGCTCGGGCCATCCCGGACCGAACGGGCCAATCCTCGAGACCGTGCGCACCGCGCGCTCGTCGAGGTCCGCGGGCCCCGCGGTGCAGTCGATGCTCCGCGGCACAGGCCGCAACGCGCGCACATGCGGCGCGGCATGGTCGGAGAGCGCCTCGCGGAAGGCCGCAAGGGACGTCGCCTGCAGCGAGACGCCTGCCGCCGCAGCGTGTCCGCCCCAGCGCAGCAGGTGCGGTGCGCATGCGTTGAGGCCCTCGAGTATGGAGTAGCCCTCGACGCTTCGGGCCGACCCGTGGCAGGTGCCGTCCTCGACCGAGAGCAGCACGCTCGGCAGCCCCGTGCGCTCCACGACGCGTGCGCTGGCGATGCCCACGATCCCGCGCGGCCATGCGGCATCGGCGAGCACCACGGCGCCTCGGGATGCGCCCGTGCCCTCGCGCTCGACGCGGGCGATCGCCTGCTCGTGCACCATCCGCTCGAGCGCCTTGCGGCGCTCGTTCATCGCCACGAAGGATGCCGCAAGGGTGGTGGCGCGGGCCAGCACCTGCCCTGACGGCTCGCCGAAGGCGCGGAATCCGCTCCCCTGCTCCGCGGGCATCGACAGCAGCTCGACGGCCGCGTTGGCGTCGCCGATGCGGCCGCTCGCGTTGAGCACCGGGCCGAGCGAGAACTGGATCCGCTCCACGTCGACATCGGTGCCCGGCCGGATGCCGCATGCGCGCACGAGCGCCGCCAGGCCCGGGATCCCGGTGCGGCCAAGCCGCGCGAGGCCGGCCCTCACCAGGGCGCGGTTCGCGCCGTGCAGCGGCATCACGTCGGTGATCGTGCCGAGCGCCGCGAGCGGCAGGGTCTCGAGCAGCGCCTCGCGCAGTGCGGGCTGGACGCGCTCGCTGCCGCTCCAGCTGCGTGCGACCGCCCACGCCACCATCCATGCCACGAGCGCTCCGCAGGAGTGCCACTCGGCAGCTCCGGCAGGCGCAGCGTCCCCGCTGCGGAGCGCGGGGTGCACGACCGCGTCGGCATCAGGCAGCATGACCGATCCGTCGGCGCTGCGTGCGAAGGCATGGTGATCGGTGATGACCAGCCGCATGCCAAGCTCGCGCGCGCGCCTCGCCTCAGCGATGGCGGTGATGCCGCAGTCGACCGTGACCACCGCTGTGGCGCCTTGCCGCGCAAACTGCTCGAGCGCCGCCGATGAGAGGCCGTATCCCTCGGCCATGCGCAGGGGCACGTGCGCGATGAGGTCGCCGCCAGGACATGCGGCGCGAAGCACGTGCACGAGGATCGACGCCGCGCAGATCCCGTCCGCGTCGTAGTCGCCATGAATCGCGATGCGCTCGCCATCCCGAAGTGCCTGCGCGAGCAGCTCGCCCGCAGCGACCGCGCCGTGGACCGATTCGGGCGCCGGGAGCTCAGCGAGCCCGGACCCTGCGACGGGCGCCGGCAGCGGCAGCGCGATGCCCCGCGCCACCGCGATCCGCTCGGCGAGGCCAAGACGGTTGCGTTCCCCCTCGCCCACCGCCGGAGCGGACCAGGCATGGAGCCATCCCTGCATGCCCCGAGGCTATCGCCCCGGTTGCCCATGGCGCAGGGGCTCGGGCATACTGCGCGCGGCGGCCTTGCGACCCCATCCCGGAGCGATCCAGAACATGCCTCACCGATACAAGACTGTCCTTCTCTTCGGAGCGCCCGGGGCCGGCAAGGGCACCCAGGGCAAGATCCTCGGGAAGATCCCGGGCTTCTTCCATCTCGCGTGCGGCGACGTGTTCCGCTCGCTCGACATGACCAGCGAGCTCGGCAAGCAGTTCCTCCAGTACTCCTCGCGCGGCGAGCTCGTGCCCGACGAGCTCACCATCGAGATGTGGAGCCAGAACATGCATGCGCAGACGGTCCTCAGCCTGTACAAGCCGAAGGAGGACCTGCTGGTGCTCGACGGAATCCCGCGCAATGTCGCGCAGGCGAAGGCCCTCGAGAAGTACATCAACGTGCTCAAGGTGATCCACCTCGTCTGCCCCGACGAGGATGCGATGGTGCACCGGATGCGGCGCCGCGCGCTCAAGGAGAACCGCATCGACGATGCCGACGAGAAGGTGATCCGCCGGCGCTTCGAGGTCTACCGCCTCGAGACGCAGCCCGTGCTCGACCATTACCCCAAGGCACTGATCACCGAGGTGAGCGCGATCGGGTCGCCGGCCGCGGTGCTGCAGCATGTGCTCGAGGTCGTGGTGCCGGTGCAGGACAGTCACTTCCGCAACCCGCTCTAGCGGACATCCGCAGGAGCGCGCGGCCTGTCAGCGCGGCGTGAGGCCCGGGCCCTGCTGCGGCTGCGCGCCGTCGTCGACGGGGATCGCGATCTCGCGCTCGGGGAACCGGGTGCGGATCTCCCGGACCACAGCCTCGCGCCAGTCGGAGGCGCCCGTCGACGGGAGCCTCGCCTCGAATCGCTCAAGCTCTGCCGCATCGGCGAGCTCGACCTCGACCTCGATCCTGTCCTCGAGCGTCGCGCCATCATCGCCCACCTGGATGCGGCCGCGCTCGTCGCGCCGGGCGCGTGCGACCGTGAGCGTGACCGTATCGCCCGGCACGCGCGACTGGATCATCGCCACAAGCTGGTCGCTCGCCTCGAGCACAGTGTCGCCAATGCGCTCGATGCGGTCGCCGGGACGGAGCACGCGCTCGGCGGGCATGCCGGGCAGGAGCATGCTGATCTCCACTCCGGGACGCAGGCGGTCCATCGACGACTGCATCCTGATGCCGAGCGCACCGCGCGGCAGCGCCAGCGCCCGCGCGCACGCGGCGGCCACGAGGCGCGCGTGCTGCTCGGGCGAGAGGCGGCCCCGCGTGAGCGCGGCGATCATCTCCTCGAGCGGGAAGGCGCCGGCCTCGAGCTCCGCGCTGGCGCGCTGGCGCACCTCGAACTTGGGGTCGTCGAGCCGTGCGATGCACTCGAGCAGCGGCTGCGGGAGCGCGACGCGCTCGACCGTCGCAGGATCCCACATCCGGCGCACGCGCTCGACGATCATCGGCATCGCGCGCTGGCGGGGCAATTCCGGAGGAAACTGGATCACTCCAGGCAGTTCCTCGACAAGACGGGGGCGAGCCGCCGCATCGGGCAGCTGCTGCGCCATCGCCAGCGGACCGGAGGACGCTGCGGCCGCCGCGAGCGCACCGGCGGCCGCGGCCGCGCGGCGGATCGCCAGGTGCGCCACGGCGCGTGCGCCCGATCGGCATGCCAGCACGCGGACCGCTGCGGAACTCGGCCTCATGCGGACTCCATGCATCTGAGGCACAGCGTAGCCAGCGCCTCGCGCCGTTCCCAGATGGATGCGGTCTTGCGGTTCACGTGGCGCAGGAAGGCGCCTCCCTCGATGCGGCCGAACATGCCCGAGCGCGCGATGCGCGGCACGCTTTCGGCAATCGACGCCTCCACCATCAGCGCCGGCATCGCCGCCGCCTCGCGCTCGCCAAGCCGAAGCGATGGGGTGATGGCGTAGCCGCGCAGGAATGCCTCCATCCGAGGCAGGTGAATGGACGCAGGCCACGACCGCTCGTCCGAGTCGCCGAGCGGATCGAGCGAGAACTGCATGGCCGCGTTGGCCACATCAAGCAGCCTGTGACCCATGCGCGCCGAGTCGAGATCGAGGACCGCGAGCGGGAATCCCGCGTGGTAGAGCACGTTGCCAGGATGGAAGTCGCCGTGGAGCACATGCGATGCGCCTGCATCGCCCGGGATCGCCAAGGTGCCATCGGCCACCGCAGCGGCGGCGCTCATGCGTGCCGAGAGCTGAGACAGCGTCGATGCCAGCGCCTCGCCACGCTCGCTGAGCGATCCGTCGGATGCGGAGAGTCGCCTCCATGCGGCATCGACCGCAGGTGCGCGGTGGTAGAGGCTCTCCGGCACCATCTCCGGGCGGGCCCATCCGTCCAGCGTGCGGTGCCACCTCGCCAGCAGCTGCCCTGCCTCAAGGGCACTTCCAAGGGACCGGTCGAAGACCTGGCCCTCGATGAAGTCGAAGAGCTCGTAGACGATCGTGCCGCGCTCGAGCCACGTGGCACCCGTGGCGCGCACAGGAACGAGTCGCGGCACCGGAAACCTCAGCCGCGCAAGCTCGGTATGCACGGCATGGCAGAAGTTCACCCGGTCGGAGCCTGCGCCGGCAAGGTCGCGCCGCTTGAGCAGGTAGCGCGACCCGTCGATGCACTCGACGAGCGCCTTCGGGCTGCGTGCGCTGCCGCGGCGGTACTCGCGGATACGCCGAGGCTTCGGCACCGCGAACGCGCCAAGGACCTCCCGAGCCTCATCGGGCGTGAATCTGGCGCGCCTGCTGGCCGCGCCGTCACTCGGCATTCTGCGCCTGCTCCTTGATGCGGTCGATCGCCGTCTTCATCTCCACGACATGGCGGCTGATCTCCGCGTCGGCGCTCTTGCTCGCGATCGTGTTGGCCTCGCGGAGCATCTCCTGCGCCAGGAAGTCCAGCGTGCGGCCCACGGGCTCCGGGTTCGAGTCGGCGAGCAGCGCATCGAGCTGAGCGAGGTGCGCGGCGAGCCGCTCCACCTCCTCGGCGATGTCCGATCGCTCCGCGAAGATGGCGACTTCCCGCAGGAGGTCCGAGGGCTCGACGGCGGCGCCAACCTCAGCCAGCAGCGCATTGATGCGCTGGCGCAGCCTCTCCTGGTACGCGGCGACGACCTTGGGCGCGCGCGCGCGCACGGTGGCGAGGCGGTCACCGAGCGTCGTCGCGCATGCCCTGACGTGGTCGCGCAGCGCGACTCCCTCGGTGGTGCGCATCGCAAGCAGCCGGTCGCATGCCTCGTCCAGAAGCGCCAGCGCCGCCGGCTGCACGGCGTGGAGGAAGCTCGCGCCCCCATCGCTGACCACGACGCCCGGGAGCGCCAGAAGCGATGCGATGACCGAAGCGCGCGCACCGGCATCATCCATCATGGCGCGCGCGCGCGTGTCGGGAAGGGCCTGCATGAGCTGGCCCATGTACTGCCCCAGGCGATCCGCATCGATGCGCGCGGCCACGGCGGCCTCGCCCTCGGTGACCCTCAGCGAGATGGTGACGCTGCCGCGGCCAAGGCGGCGCGAGCACCGGGACTCGAGTTCAGCCTCGAGCGACTCCATGCCCTCGGGCACGCGCACGGTGCACTTGAAGTGCCGGTTGTTGACGGAGCGCACCTCAAGCGACACCGTGGCTCCGCCGACCTTCGTCTGGGCGGTCCCGAAGCCTGTCATCGAGCGGATCATGAGCGCGTCAGCTGCAGGATCCGCTGGACGTCAGGGAGTCGCCGCGGGCGCGGGTGCGGGTGCGGCTGCAGGAGCCGCGGGCGCGGGTGCGGGTGCCGGTGCCGTCACAGGCGCGGGCGCGGCTGCGGCTGCAGGAGCCGCGGAAGGCGCAGGTGCGGACGCGGGCGCTCCGCCGAGCGGAGTGTCTGCAGCCGGAGTCGCTGCAGCATCGGGCTGCGCCACCGTGCCCGCAGGCGCTGCGGTTCCCGGAGCAGGCGCCGGGGCTGCCGCGTTCGTGCCCGGCATCGGTGCGGCCTCGCCAGTGGCCGTCGCCGTCGTCGGCCCGTCGAACACGTTCAGGCCGATCGCGAGGAGCAGGTAGATCGAGAAGATCGTGACGGTGGACACCGTCAGCACATCGCCGGTGCGGCCGCCGAAGGCCGTGTCCGACCCGCCGCCTGATGATCCGCCAAAGGCGTTCGCGAGGCCACCTCCCTGAGGCCGCTGCACCAGGATGATGAGCACGAGCGCCACGCTCGCGACGATGAAGAGGAGGGTGAGGATGGTGAAGGTGGTGCCCATGTGTTGCCTCTCGATGAACTTCGGTCAGGCCGCCCTGGCGATGGCCGATGCGATGGCGAGGAAGTCGTCCGCGCGGAGCGACGCCCCGCCGACGAGTCCGCCGTCGACACCCGGCTCTGCGACGATGGTCGTCACGTTGCCGGGCGAAAGCGATCCGCCGTACACCACGCGGGCCGTTTCGGAGAGTTCCGCATCATACAGGGATGCCAAGGTCGACCGGATCTCGCGATGGGCCTCCCGAGCGTCGGCTGGCGTCGCCGAAACCCCCGTCCCGATCGCCCAGACGGGCTCATAGGCGATCACGAGCCGATCCCACTCCTCGCGGTCGACTGAGCTGAGGGCTGACCTCAGCTGGCGCGCCACCACCTCATGGGCGTCGCCCGCCAGGCGCTCCGCGCGCGTCTCGCCCACGCAGAGCACCGCGCGCAGACCGCTGTCGAGCGCCATGCGAAGCTTGTCCGCGACCAGCTCCTCGCGCTCGCCGATCACGTGGCGGCGCTCGGAGTGCCCGACGAGCACCCACTGCACTCCGAGGTCCAGAAGCATCTCTGCGCTCACCTCTCCGGTGAAGGCGCCGTTGGCCTCCGCCGAGAGGTCCTGCGCGCCGAGCGCCACTCCCGAGTGCCCCAGCGCTCGTCCCACGGACTGCAGGTACGGGAATGCGGGGAACACCACCATGTCGATGGCCATCACTGCCTCGCGGCTGCCGGCGCTGACCGTCTCGGCGAGCTCGACCCCGCCGGCGAGGTCCCCGTTCATCTTCCAGTTGCCGCCCACGAAGGGTCGCCGCGTGCGCATCGGGGCAGTCTACGCCCCCACATAGACTCATCCCCTTATGCGCGCGGCAGACGTCAGGCGTCACTTCATCGAGTTCTTCGTGTCGCGGTGCGGCCACACGGCTGTGCCGTCGAGCCCTGTGGTCCCCTACGAGGACCCGACGCTGCTCTTCACCAACGCGGGCATGAACCAGTTCAAGGACGTGTTCCTCGGTCGCGGCACGCGCCCGTACACGCGGGCCGTCGACACCCAGAAGTGCATCCGCGCCGGCGGCAAGCACAACGACCTCGAGGACGTGGGCAAGGACGTCTACCACCACACCTTCTTCGAGATGCTCGGGAACTGGTCCTTCGGCGACTACTTCAAGCGGGAGTCGATCGACTGGGCGTGGGAGCTGCTGACGAAGGTCTACGGGCTCGACCCCGCACGCCTCTACGCGACCTACTTCGGGGGCCACCCCGGCAGCGCGCTCGAGCCCGACACCGAGGCGCGCGACCTGTGGCGCCGCTACCTGCCTGCGGAGCGCGTGCTTCCCGGCAGCATGAAGGACAACTTCTGGGAGATGGGCGACACGGGACCGTGCGGCCCCTGCTCCGAGAT
The DNA here is from genome assembly GCA_018882625.1 of Phycisphaerales bacterium. Classification (GTDB taxonomy): domain Bacteria; phylum Planctomycetota; class Phycisphaerae; order Phycisphaerales; family SM1A02; genus ZLKRG44. The sequence goes on from VERO01000005.1 coordinate 22,900, forward strand.
CCACTTCGACCGCATCGGCGGGCGTGACGCGGCGACGCTCGTCAACTCGGGCGACGCGGATGTGCTCGAGATCTGGAACCTCGTCTTCATCCAGTTCAACCGCGAGCAGGACGGGAGCCTTCGCCCGCTGCCCGCCAAGCACGTGGACACGGGGATGGGCCTCGAGCGCATCGTGTCCGTCGTGCAGGGCAAGCGGTCCAACTACGACACCGACCTCTGGTCGCCGATCTTCGCGGCGATCGCGCGCGAGACCGGCGCGCGCCCCTACTCGGGATCGCTCACGGACCACACTGACATTGCGTACCGGATCATCGCAGACCACATCCGGTGCCTCACGGTGGCGGCGTGCGATGGCGCTGCGCCGGGCGCAGAGGGCCGCAACTACGTCCTGCGGCGCATCCTCCGGCGCGCGGCAAGGCATGGCCGGCAGACGCTCGGAACGTCCCGGCCATTCCTGCACGCGCTCGTGCCCGCGGTGGTCGACACGCTTGGCGGCGCCTTCCCCGAGATCGCATCGGGTGCCGCGGCGGCGGCCCAGACGATCCTTGAGGAGGAGAAGCTCTTCGGCCGCACGCTCGACCGCGGCCTTGCGCTCTTTGCCGATGCCGCGCAGCGCGCCCGGGAGGCCCCGAGTCGATGCATCAGCGCGGAGGATGCGTTCAAGCTGCATGACACGTGGGGCTTCCCGATCGACCTCACCGAGGTGATGGCGAGCGAGCATGGGCTGCGCGTCGACGACGCGGGGTACCGGCAGCTCATGGAGCAGGCACGCGAGACAAGCCGTGCAGGCAAGCCGGGGGAGACGAGGCTCGAGCTCACGCCGGACGCGCTCGCGCGCCTCGCGCACATGGGTGCCCGGGCCACTGACGCGTCCGATGTGCACCACGGCCGCCCCATCCGCGCACGCATCGTCGCCATCTGGAACGGCACCGATTTCGACGCGAATGCGAGCGCGGGACCCCTGGTCGGGGTCATCCTGGACCAGACCAACATGTACGCGGAGTCGGGCGGGCAGGAAGCCGACACCGGAGAGCTGCGCGCGCAGGCCACGGGCGCGGTGGGCAGCGCGGCGGGTGATGGGCGCCCGCTCGCCAGCCACGGCACATTCGAGGTCAGCGACGTGCAGCGCTTCGGCGACTACGTGATGCACATCGGCACGGTCACGGGGGGGCGCATCAGCGTCGGCGAGACGGTGACCTGCACCGTGCACCGCGAGCGGCGCGATGCGCTGCGCGCGAACCACACGGCCACGCACCTGCTCAACTGGGCGCTGCGCGAGGTGGTGGGCGACGAGGTCGAGCAGCGCGGATCGCTGGTGTCGCACGACAGGCTTCGCTTCGACTATGCGGCACGCGGCGCGCTCGGCGCAGCCGATGCGGCGCGCGTCGAGGGACTGGTGAACGCCAAGATCTCGTCCGCGCTGCCGGTGCACGCCGATCTGGTGCCTCTGGCCGATGCGCGCGCGATCAAGGGCCTGCGTGCGGTGTTCGGCGAGCGCTACCCCGACCCGGTGCGGCTCGTGTCGATCGGCGCCACCCCCGCCGAGATGCTCGCGAACCCCGGTAGCGCCGCATGGCGTGCGGTGTCGGCGGAGTTCTGCGGAGGCACGCACCTGGCCAGCACCAGCGAGGCGCACCGGTTTGTGCTTGCGTCCGAGGGCGCGCTGTCGGCTGGCGTGCGGCGCGTCACCGCGCTGACCGGCGGCGCCGCGATGGCCGCCGACATGGCCGCCGCCGACCTCGAGCGCAGGATTGCCGCCGCGGGATCGCTCGCCGCAGACGAGCTGCTGCACGAGGTGAACGAGATCGCGAGGCTCGAGTCGTCGATTGGGCTGGGCATCGTCGCGCGTGCGCGCATTGCGCCGCAGGTCGCGGCGCTGCGCGAGCGGGCGAAGAGCGCTCGCCGCGAGACCTCCGGTGCCGCGCGCGACGCAGCCGTAGTCCAGGCGCGCGAGCTTGCGGAGCGCCACGGCGCGCGCACCGAGGCGCTTGTGGCGGTGCTCGATGGCGCCGATGCCGCGGCGCTGATGGCGGCGATCGACTGCGCGCGCGCACGGCTTGCGCATGTGCCGATCCTCTTCCTGTCCCCTGACGCGGATGCGGGCAAGGTCGCGATCGCCGCGACATGCCCTCCTGCCTCGATCGCGGCGGGACTCAAGGCAGGCGACTGGGTGCGCGCCGCTGCGCAGGCCTGCGGCGGATCCGGGGGCGGAAAGCCGGACACGGCGCAGGCCGGCGGCAAGGATCCCGCCAAGGTGAACCACGCCGCCGAAGCGGCTCGCGACATGGCCGCGCGGACCGCTACGCCAGCGCCCGGTCGCGCCGGCTGAGCGCCACCCACGCGGCGCCCGAGCATCCCGCGCCGATCGCCAGCAGCACCAGCAGTGCAGGCCACTGGTCGGCCCATGGCGTGCCGCGCCAGAGCGGCGCCTCGATCGCGGACACCGCCCACCGGAATGGGCTGACGCCGCTAAAGCGCCGAAGCATGTCAGGCATGAACACGAGCGGAATCGACCCCCCGCCGATGATCGCCATCACGAGCACGAGCGCACGTCCTGCACCCTGCGCCGCGTCGTCGGATCGGAAGAGCGCGGCGATCAGCATCGCGATCCCGGTGAAGGCGACGCTTGTCGCGACGAGCGCCACCGCGAGCGCCACAGGATCGACCGGCCTCACGCCGAAGGCTGCCCACGCGAGCGCGACGAGCACCGCCTGCATCGTGAGCGCTGCAGCGAGGCATGCGATCGCCTTGCCGATCAGGATCGCATGACGGCCGACAGGCGCGAGGTGCATGCGCGCGAGCGTGCCGCGCGAGCGCTCGGCCGCATAGGCCGACGCGAAGGCCATCACGCATCCTGCGAGTCCCCACACGGCACCCTGCGGAAAGGTGATCGCGAAGGTGCTCGGCGGCGATGCGCGGAGCTCCTGCAC
>VERO01000148.1 GCA_018882625.1 Phycisphaerales bacterium
CCTTCAGGAGTGCTTCGAGTTCCTCGGCACCGCCGTGAAGGGCCTGCTGCCCCACACCGAGGCTGCCGCCAAGGAGACTCTGGCGCTGCCCATCTTCCCGGAGCTCACTGCAGAGCAGCGCGCACACGTCGCGCAGCAGGTGGTCGCGTTCGTCGGCAAGTCGGCGCGGACGCTCGCGGGCGCACGCTGAGGCGCGAAGGGCCGCGCCGAGCGCACACGGCACCGCAGCGCGTGAGCTGCACTGGCGCGCCGCACAGTCACTGGGCGCCGAAGCCGAGCACGCTGTACCCCTCAGGCACATCCTGCTGGATGTACTCCACGGCGGGCGTGGTGATGTAGCCGAAGCCCGACGCCTGGGTGTTCCACTGGTTCAGGAGCACGATGACATAGCCGTCGCGCGCCACCATCGGATCCACGGTGCCGTTGTTGTCCCAGTCCACAAGGGCCACAAGGCGCCATCCGCGCTTCTGGGAGTCCCACCTGACGATGCTCGATGAGGTCCCGTCGGCACGCATGATCACGAATCGCCACTCGCGGCCGCCGTCGCCCTCGGTCCAGAGCATGTCGGGCGTGCCGTCCCTGTTGACGTCACCGACTCCGGCAAGCACCCATCCGCTCTCGGGCACGGGCACTGGCTGGGGCTCCGAGATCTGCCCCGCGCTGGACACGGTCAGCCTGAGCGCCACGCCGCGTCCGGCGTCGTACGCGACGATCTCGGATCCGCTGCCGCCGGAGCCGCCAGTCCCGCCACCACCTTGCGCAAGGAGCGCACGGCTCACGAAGAAGCGCCAGTTGCCCTCGGGGAACTCGCGCGCGGCGTTGTTGCCCACCGTGCTTCCGCTGATGAACTGCACGAAGATCTGGCCATCGACATACCACGCGATGTCATCGACACGGTCGCTGTTGAGGTCGCCGATGCCGACGAAGGTCGATCCTGCGGGCGCGTTGCCGATCGCGCGCGGCGAAGGGCTGTTCCACTCGGCACCCTCGCGCTCCCACATAAAAATCTTGCGGGTGGCAGGCTGCAGGAAGATCACGTCGCTGGTGCGGTCGCCGTTGATGTCTCCGACCCCAAGCGGCACGAGGCCCTCGGGATAGGTGCCCATGCCGATGAAGCTCGTGTCACCGCCGCGCTGAAGGCCGTCTGTCGGCACGATGCCAATGCTCCTGGCCCCTTGGTTCACAAGCACGATCGAGTTGCGCGCGACGCCCCACGGGTAGACGGTGGGAGTGACCGGTGTCGCGGTCGTCTGCCCGCCGCCACCGAGACCGGTGGTCGGCGTGGAGCCGCCTGAAGGGGTGCCTGTGGTGCTGCCGCCTCCACCGGCGACCTGGTCCGCGCCTGGAGCGTCTGGAGTCGGTGGCGTGCCCGGCCCCGGATCGACCGGAGGTGCTGCGGGGCTGTAGATCCATGCGAAGACCGAGCTGGGGTCGGCAGTCGGATACTCGCTTCCGGCGGTGGCGCGCTGTCCGTCGCCCGAGATGGTCACGCTGCGTCCGATCGCCTGGTTCAGGAGACCTGACGTCGCCCAGAGGTCTGCGCTCTCGATGACGTACGACGCGCCATCGGCACGGAAGGCGAAGGCGCATCCTGAATTGATCGCCGAGGCGTCGTATCCCGGCGCGCCCACGACCACATGCTCGCCGTTGGTGCTGACGTCGCAGGAGAACCCGAAGGCGTTGTTGGCGTTGGACTCGCGCGGATGCAGGGCCGCCACCGAGGTCCAGTTGGTCCTGGCCTTGTCGGTCGCCCTGAACACGAACGCTGCGCCATTGCCTGACTTGACGGTCCCGTCCGGCGCGTTGTCCACGCCAGTCGCCCCGACCACGATCGTCGATCCGTCCGCGGATGCCGCCACAGCGCAGCCGAAGGCATCGCCAGGATTGGCCGATGCGGCATCGACCTCGAGCGCGGCGATGGGCTCGCTCGACCATGTCCCGGATCCCACGGCCTCGTTGCCGCGGCGGAACACGTATGCGAGTCCCGCGTTGACGCCGCCGTCCTCCGTGTCGGCGTTCTGCACGCCGGCGACGAGGGTGCGGTCGCCCAGCGCGATCTTCGATCCGAAGTTGTCGCGCGGCGCGAGTGCAGACGGCGAGATCTTGGCACGCTGCGTCCACGTCCCGCCGGAGCCCTCGAAGATGTAGATCGCGCCGTTGTCCGTCGCGCCCTGCAGGCTCGAGCCGACTGCGATCCATCCCGATCCGCTCGCGTCCACGTGCACGCCCACCGCGTACCCGAAAAGGTCGATGGCCGTGATGTCGTTCGAGACAAGCATCTTGTTGGGCCGGATCTCGTCCTCGGCGCCGAGCACGCCCCACTGGCCCTCGGCGTCGCGCGTGTAGACGAAGGCGCGGCCGCCGAAGGATGGACCCGCGAGGCCCGAGTAGCCCCACGCGCCAACCACCACGGTCGTGCCCGACACGGCGACGCTCGCCCCGAACTGCGCGAAGGATGCAGGCTGCGTGCCCTCATCGCCCGGGAAGATGATGAGCGGGCAGAAGATGCGCGCCACGTGCGTCCATGTGCCCCCGTCATTGCGCTCGAAGATGTGGATCGCACCGACGCCGTTGGCGTTGCCGAGCTTCGAGTTGGGCGCACCCACGACCAGCACAGTGCCCTCGCGGTTCATCGCCGAGACGGTGCCGAAGGAGTCGCCTGCGGTGGTGGGCACGGAGCGCAGGATCTGCGCGGGCACCTGCCATCCTGCAGGTTCGGATCCGCCTGAGAGCGCCCTCGGGACCCCCTGCCGCACAACGACCCGCTGCGCTGCGGGATCGGGATCCGTTCGATTCGTGAGCTTGCGGGACACGTCCTGTGCGTGCGCGGATCCGGCAAGAGCCAGGATGGCGATCGCGGCGGGCGCGGTGAGTCGACGTAGGGGTTCAGCGAGGCGCATGTGCAACTCCAGTGCTCACAGTATTCAATACGGAAACGCCGGGCTGCGGCGCAATTACTTCGCCACCTGCCCAGTTTTTGCGTGATTTTTGGGATCTGCCGAGGGGTGGAGCCGCGCCGCGGGCCCAGCAGCAGGGGTGAGGCGCAGCGCAGCCGAGATGCGGCAGGGCACCTGCCCCGAGGTCACGCGGTCGCCGCGAATGAGGTCAGCGGGAGCCTTGCGGTCGCTAGGGTGCCTGGCCCGAAGGGCACATTGCGGAGCTCGAGGGTGCCGCCGATCGAGCGCGCGGTGGCGCGGGCTGCCGAGAGCGGCGTGCTGCAGCCGCAGCTGCCAGGCGCAGAAGTGTCGGATGCGCATCCATCAGAGCTCGACGCGGAACCGAAGCCAAGCCCCATCGTGTCCGACGTGCAGCCGGATGGCGCCGCCGCCCCGTCGATCACGTGCAGGTGCAGCCAGCTGCCATCGAGACGCGCAACGACCACAATCTCGTCCCCGTCGAGTGGAGCATCCCCGCGCGACGCTGCACGCATGCACGCATCGACCGCACGGGCGAGGAGTCCGGAAAGGATCGCGCCGACCTGCGAGGCCGGCAATCCGGCCGCGTGAGGGTCGATCTCGGTGCGGATCGTGATGTCGGCCTGCGCCGCACGGGCCCGTTCGGCATCCACCGTGTCGCTGATGGCCCGAGCGACAGAGCCGGGGACGGTGCGGGTCGCCTGGGGAAACCCTGTCGCAGAAGTGCCCGGATCCGCGCCGGCAGGCGTCGTTCCCGGTCTCTGCGCATGCCATCCGGCGCGCACCACGATGCCGCGGTCGCCGGCTGGGGCGTCGAGGTCGGCGCAGAATCCATCGTCGGCATCGAAGGGCCAAGGGCCCATGCGGAGGTGGCCAGTGCCGATCCCGGCAGCGGCATCCGGCTCGACGCGCTGGTGATCGGCACCGCCCTGTTCACCGGATCCGACGTGCGCATGACCGGTGGCCTTCGGCTGAGCAGACGTGTGGCGGTCGTCCATGGGAGCCTCCTTGCAGGGGCATCGGCCGGGATCGCACCCGACTCAAGCCTCACTACGCACAAGGTCCCTTTTGGGATCGCGCGAGCAACCAATCGCACGCCGGATTCATGAGGCATTTTTCAAGACCAATGAAGGCTGCGCTCATCGCTCTGTGCAGGCGGTCGGGCGCCAGCCGCTCGTCGCCTCACGCCGCCCGCGCGTCGGGCGGCAGCGTCTCGACGATGTTCTGGATGACCGCGTCGGCGGCGACGCCCTCGGCCTCGCCCTCGAAGTTCATCAGGATGCGGTGACGCAGCGCGGGGAGCGCGCACTTGCGGATGTCCTCGACGCCGACGTGCCCCCGCCCGGCCAGCAGCGCGTAGACCTTGGCGCCCAGTACGAGGGTCTGCGCGGCCCGCGGGCTGGCGCCAAAGCGCAGGAACCGGTTGGTCATGGTGGATGCGAACTGGCCCTTGGGGTGCGTGGCCAGCACGAGCCGCACCGCGTAGTCCTGGATGTGCGGCGCGATCGCCACCTTCCGCACCAGCTTCTGGTACGCGAGGATCGTGGGGGCATCCATCACGCGCTCGATCGGCGCCTGCTCGCCCGCGGTAGTGCGGTTGAGGATCTCCGCGAGCTCGTCGCGCGTGGAGTAGCCGACCTCGAGCTTGAAGAAGAATCGGTCGAGCTGTGCTTCGGGCAGCGGATACGTGCCTTCCTGCTCGACCGGGTTCTGCGTGGCCATCACCAGGAAGGGCTTGTCGAGCACGTGCGTCGTGCCACCGACGGTGACGCTGCGCTCCTGCATCGCCTCGAGCAGCGCGCTCTGTGTCTTCGGCGTGGCGCGGTTGATCTCGTCCGCGAGCACGATCTGCCCGAAGAGGGGTCCCTTGCGGAACTGGAAGTCGCGCCCCTCGGGCGTCTCGACCACGATGGTCGTGCCGGTGACGTCGGCGGGCATCAGGTCAGGCGTGAACTGGATGCGGTTGAACTGCAGGTGCAGCGCCTGCGCAAGCGAGCGCACGAGCAGCGTCTTGCCGAGGCCGGGCACGCCCTCAAGCAGCGCATGGCCATTCGCGAAGAGGCACACGAGCACGCCGTCGACGACATCGTTGTGCCCGACTACCGCCTTGGCGATCTCGCCGCGCACCTTCGCGAAGTCGCTCTTGAAGCGGGCGGCGTACTGCTCGATGGTGGCGGTCTCGGCCATGCGCGCATCTTCCCCGATTTGCGCGGGCTGCGTAAGGCATCTCATGCGCCGCTGCCGGCGATGGGTGCGCGTGGCCACATCCCGCTATCTTGCTCGGGCCGGCGGCGTTTCGCCGGTGCCCTCCGCTCTCGGAGGAACGCGGTGCAAATCCGCGGCGATCGCGTCACCGTGAGGAAGTTGCCTTGGCACCTTCCGAGCCGGGTCGACCGATGGCGAAGGGCTGTTTCGCTCCCGACAAAAGGCACCCGCGCGACACGGCTGCCAGGAGACCCCCATGCGTCACTTCGCCCCACTCGGCGCGGCTTCTGCCGCGTGCGCCGTCATCTCGTTCGCCACGCCCGCCCACGCTGCGATCATCGACACCTTCAGCGTCGGCACCGGCGCGTCGACATCGACGATCCAGATCGACTTCGAAAGCGGCAACGGCTACCTCATCACGTACAGCTGGGACGGGGCCGCCACCGGATGGAGCGCGCTGCTTGCAATCGACGCTGCGCTCACCGACATGGCGGTCCAGTACCAGACCTTCTCGTTCGGGTTCTTCCTCACCGGCATCTCGATCGGCCCAGACCACAACTACGGCACTGGCGACCTGTGGCCGATCGAGAACTACTGGCACTACTGGACCGCGCAGCCGACCAATGCGCCAGGCTCGTGGACGTCATCGATGATCGGTGCCGCCGACCGCGTGCTCGTCAGCGGCTCGCGCGATGCATGGGTGTTCGGTTCGGCCGCGCTGCCGCAGGCGGTCCCCGCGCCGGGAGCGATCGCGGCTCTCGCACTTGCGGGCGCGATGGCTCGCCGCCGCAGGCGCGCTCACGCGCGGTAGTACTCGCGGTACCAGTCCACGAACTTGCGGATGCCGACCTCCACCGGAGTGGTGGGCCGGAATCCAAAGTCGCGCTCGAGCTCTGCGGCATCGGCCTCGGTGTCGGGCAGGTCGCCGGGCTGCATCGGCAGCAGCTCGAGCGTTGCCTTGCGCTCGAGGCATTCCTCGAGCACGCTGATGTAGCGCATCAGCGGCACGGGCTGCCCTCCGCCAATGTTGTAGATGCGCCACGGTGCGC
>VERO01000149.1 GCA_018882625.1 Phycisphaerales bacterium
CTACTGGATGACCGGGCCCGACGGCACAGGCCGAGGCGTCGACCTCTACGTGGGCGGCGCCGAGCACGCCGTGCTGCACCTGCTCTATGCGCGCTTCTGGCACAAGATGCTCTACGACCTCGGCGAGGTCAGCACACCGGAGCCCTTCGCCAAGCTCTTCCACCAGGGGCTGATCACGAGCCACGCCTACCAGCGCGCGGACCGCACGCTGGTGGCGGTGGACCAGGTCGAGGAGCGCGACGGGGCGTTCTTCGAGAAGGGCGGCGCTGAGGTGACCCCAGTCGTCGCCAAGATGAGCAAGAGCCTGCGCAACGTCATCAATCCCGATGACGTCATCGCGGAGTACGGCGCCGACACGTTCCGGCTCTACGAGATGTACATGGGCCCGCTCGAGGCCAGCAAGCCCTGGAACACGCGCGACATCGCCGGCGTGTTCCGGTTCCTGCAGCGCACGTGGCGGCTCGCGATCGACGAGCGCACCGGCGACGTGCTGCTCGCGCGCGCCGCGGACCCGGCCGTGGAGCGCCTCCTGCACCGCACCATCCGCAAGGTGGGCCAGGACATCGAGCGCATGGCCTTCAATACGGCGATCGCCGCGATGATCGAGCTCGTGAACGCCGCGACCCGCCCCACGCAGATGAGCGATCCCGCCGATGGCGGCCTCGAGCGCTCGCAGATGGAGCGGTTCCTGCGCATCCTGGCGCCCTTTGCGCCGCACATGGCTGAGGAGCTGTGGGACCGGCTCGGCTGGCGCGCCTCGCGCGGCAGCGTGTCGGCGCAGGCGTGGCCATCGTTCGATCCCGCGATGCTCGAGGACGACGAGGTCGAGATGCCCGTGCAGATCATGGGCAAGCTGCGCGCGCGCGTGCGGGTGCCGGCGGGCGCCGACGCCGCCGCGATCGAGGCGATCGTGCTTGCGTCAGCGGAGGTGCAGCATCATCTCGGCGGCAAGGCGCCGCGCAAGGTGATCGTCGTGCCCAAGCGGATGGTCAACCTCGTGGTGTGAGTGCCGCTGCGGCGAAACGCAGCGCGGCGGCCCAGAGGGACCGCCGCGCGCGTGCGTGCTGAGATGGACCCGGATCCGGGTCGCGGCGCCTCAGTGCGATGCGCCGCTGTCGTCGGGTGCCGGTGCGGGGACCGGCGCCGGCGGCGGCACGGGCTGGCCGAGGAAGATCCTCATGCCGCCGCCGCCCGCCTGGCGTGCGGGGTTGAACATGTAGTTCGCGTCGAGGGCCTTGGTCACGCGGAGCTTCGTCTCCGCGAGGTGCGCCTTCGTGTAGCTGTCCATCGATCCGCTGCGGCCCATCGCCGCATCGATGTCGGCCAGAAGCTGGTTGAGCTGCGCGCGCGCGAGCGTCGCGGCCGGCGCGGCGGCAGGTCCGCGGAAGCCTCCGGGAAGCATGATCTCGATCGTGCGGTCGGTCCACTCGCGCTGCAGGTTGCGGCGCAGGCTCGAGATCATCGGGTTCCGGTCGCTGAAGGAGCCTGACGGCGGCACCAGCAGCTCGCTCCACACGGCGCGCTGCACCGTGCCCATCACCTCGGGCAGCGTGAGCGCGTCCTTGTCGCGCGCGGTCATGACCTCGTTGTCGTAGACGCGCGCGAGGGTGTCCGGGTTCATGAGCCGGGTGAGCGCCATCGACTGCACCGAGAGGATGCGGTCGTGCACTGGCCATGCCGGCGGCGCCATGATGTCGCGCATGCCGCCCTGGTCCATCCAGCGGCCCACGCCGAGCTGCTGCACGATCTCCGGGGAGAGGCCGAAGGCATCGTCGCGGAATGCGAGATCCGTCACGAGCTGCAGCGCGCGGCGGCTGGTCGCGGGATCCACCGGACGCACGGCCGGCGGCGCATCGGGATCGCCCTTCTTGGCGCGGCTCGTGTAGGCGCCGCCCACCCAGTCGGCGGCGATCATCGTCGCCTGCGCGTGGCGCGCGAGCAGCGTCTCGAAGAGCCTGCGCGCGCGCGCCCAGCTCTCGCCGTCCTTCACGAGGTCGCTGGTGATGCGCGGACGGAGCTTGGCGACAAGCCTCATCTGGCTCTGCGCGTAGTCGAGCGGGTCCTTCGAGTGGTCGAAGCGCCGCGCGGTCGGGTCCGGACCTCCCGTGTCCTCGTCGGTGGCGTAGATGTACTCCGGCTTGGTGTTCTGCGCGAGCAGCGACTTGAGGTCGGAGTCGGGGCCGTAGCCGTAGGCGATCACCCACATGTCGTAGGGCCCGATGTCGGACATGCCCCAGTGGCCCTGGATCGGGCCGTCGCCGGTGTTGATGTTCACGGGCAGGTAGTCCATCACCGTGGTGGCGACAAGCGGACGGTTCTCCGCGTTGAGCTCCGCCATCGTGCGGTACGTCGAGCCCTTGAAGTTGTGGCGCAGGCCGAGCGTATGGCCGCACTCGTGCATGATCACGTCCTTGATGAGCGCGCCCACGAACTGCTCGGGAAGGCCGTCGATGTAGCCCGCCCGGTTGGGGTTCTCGTCACGCGCTGCCTTGGCGGTGCGCGGGGCATCTGGCTTCGCGCCGTCCTGCGCGGCCGCAGCCTCCCGCTTCTTGCGGTCTTCCTCGGTCTCGCCGGAGTTCGCGGCCTCCTCGGCAGCGGCAGCCTGGGCCGCGGCCGCAAGCTCCTTCCGCAGCGCCATCTCGATGATCTCGGGCGCCAGGCGCGCGATCGCGAGATCAATCGTCTTCGCGCGTCCGTTGTGGCAGTAGCCGTTGAGCTGCGAGAGGCGACCGGTCAGGCCGTCGCCCGGCTCGGAGCCGAGCAGGTTGGGGCCGTGGTCGTGGCCGCAGTCGAGCGCGTGCTTCATCTGCAGCTCGCGCTGGTACTCCTGCGCCACGAGCTGCGCGGCGATCTCGCGGCGCGCGGGATCGATGAGCCGGATGCGCGGATCCCACTGGGGGTGCTCGGCGAGCCACGCCTGCGTGTCGGGACCCATGCCCTGCGAGACGAAGTCAGGCAGCAGGTCCCAGGTGCGCGCGTAGCTCGACACGAATCCCTCGTCCATCACGATGTCGGCATCGAGGATCTGCCCAGTCTGCGGATGCACGCGCGACGGACCGATCGCGTAGCCCATGTTGCCGTTGGTCCAGAGCACGAAGTTGTAGCGCGCGTCCTCGGGGTCCTTGTCCATGTGCGCACCCGTCCGCGCATCCTGCTGGTAGACCTGGATCGCGCCATCGATGCCGATCTTCTCGAAGGCCTTGTTCCATGCGAGGATGCCGTCGCGCACGTACCGGCGGTATCGGATCGGCACCGTGTGCTCCACGTAGAAGACGATGGGCTCCTTGGGCGGGCTCAGCTGCAGCGCCGCATCCGCCTTCTCGACCTTCCAGCGGTTGATGTAGCGCACGAAGGGATCCTCCTTCGCGGGCTGCCCCACGTCCTGGTAGGTGGTCGTGAAGTAGCCGACGCGCTCATCCGCGAGTCGCGGCTTGTAGCCGGTGTCGCGGGGGATCTCCGCGATCGAGTACGCGATCGTGGCGAAGCGGCCGCCCGCGATCGGCATCTGGAAGCTCAGCTCGACGTTGCGCGGGAATCCCTTGGCCTTCGAGACCTCCATCAGGCTCGGGTCCATGCCGCCGACGCGTCCGCCGAAGAAGGTCGGCGCGCCCTTGCCGAACACGTCAGTGAGGTTGACGATGTAGCCGCCGCCTGGCCCGACGCCGACGATCGGCGCCTTGAAGAGCACGCGGTCCGTGAAGACCCTATCGCGGCCGCGCTTGCTCTCCTCGTCGCCAGAGGTCCGCACCGCGAAGTTGGGCTCGATGAAGGCGAGCTGCTTGCCGAAGCGCTTGAACGACCCGTACTGGTCGCCGAACTGCACGCCCGCCTCGTTGATGCCGCCCGAGACGGTGTAGGCGAGGAAGAGAAGCTTCTTCTCGATGTCGCGCGGAAGCTCCGCGAAGAGGTCGGGTGTGGACTTGTCGCGCCAGAGGCGGAAGAGGCCATTGACGCCGTCGAGGTTGGAGATGACCTCCACGTGCCGCGGGCCAGGCTCCCACTTGGGAAGCTCGTCGCTCTTGCCTTGTGGCGCGGCGGGCGGCGCGCCGTCCTGCGCCAGCGCGGCCAGCGATCCGCTTGCGGCCACCACCGCTGCGGCGGCGAGCATGGTCAGGGGACGGGCGAGGAACCCGGGTCGGACGTGGGAGTCGGACCGGCGGGACGCGAGGCTCATGGGCACCATGACCGAAGGATAGTCCCGCGACGCCCCAATCCCCAATCCTGACGGGACTTGGCGCCTGATCCGCACCTAGGCCACGAGCGCTGCCCCTGCCCACACCAGCGTGAGCAGCCCGACGCCGTTGAGCGCCACATGCAGCGCCACCGGCAGCGCGCGCCCGCGCACCGCACCATCCGCAGCATGCGCGCCCAGAGCCTGCCAGAGCAGGAATCCCTGCCACAGGCATGCAAGCGCCGCAAGCGCTGCCCGTCCGATCCATACCGCAAGCGGCAGCGCACCTGGCGGCACGAGCATGGCCACCGCGAAGACGCCCACGCTCAGCGCGATCCAGGCTGCCGCGTGGCCGGCCACGATCCGGCTGCATGCCACCGTCGCCGCCGCGGCCGCGCGCCGCGCACGATCCGGGTCCTGCCGCGTCTCGGCGCTCCACGCCGCCGGAATCGACACGAAGCGCATCAGCAGGATGCCGACTCCGACCGATGCCGCAGCGGCGAGGCAGCGGGCGATGTTGAGGGGAGCGGTCCTGTACGGTCCCACCATCACGAGCCCGGCCGGCACCGAGGCAACTTGGTGGCCGGGACCTACGCCCGCGCCGAACTCCATGGTCGTGACGCGGGCCGTCGGCAGCGAAGAGAGGTACTGGTACGCCGGACCCTGCGCTGACTGGACCCTCAGCAGGCCTCCGAACCACAGGAAGAGCGCCAGGACGGAGCATGACGCCACCGCCCACGCAACGAGGGAACCTGTGCCTGTGCCTGGCGCGCCCGGATCGATGGATCTCCACCACCCTCGGGGCGCGGGCCGGAGCATCAGGATCGCTGCGAAGGGGCGCCTTGGCATGGTGTGCACGCGAAAGGGAAGATAGGGTAGGGGGGATGGCCGACGAACCGGAACAGAGCGACCCGGGCAACCCGTGGGGGCTGGAGCCGCAGGAGAGCGGATTTGTCGCGTTCTGGCCGCACGCGGAGCCGCCCACGATGGAGGAGGTGACTGGCGCGATGGCCACGTGGGTCGGTGAGGCGACGCCTGCCGCGCCATCGGGCGAGTCGCCGCCAGAGGGCGAGGATGCAGACGAGCCGGACGACGAGGACGGCGAGGACCGATTCAGGATCCAGCAGCTCGAGCCTGATGGCGACGCCAACTGGTGCTGCGCAGTGCACGTTCCCGGCATCACCCAAGCGCTCGTCGTGTGGTGCGAGCCTGCGCGCGCGCTTTCGGAGCCGGAACGCGCGCAGCTTGGCGACGCGGCCGCCCAATCCCGGTGGGTGATCCGCGTGCAGACGGTGCTGCACGCGCCGGACGCTGCGGAGGACTACTTCATGGCGGTGGGCCTGATCGCCGGCAGCCTGCCGGACATCGTCGCGCTGCTCGATGTGGTGACGAGCGAGGTCTTCGACCGCGCGACGCTGGACCGCATGTTCGTCGCCGAGGGCGCGAAGCCCATGGACCGCGTGCTGTGGAGGCTCGGCCGCTACGAGGCGCTCGCGGATGGCGACTCCTCCACCGTGCTGGTGGGCACGTGCGGGCTCTCGCGGTGCGGGCTTCCTGAGCTCGAGATGTGCGAGGTGCCCAGGGAGCAGGCTGACGCCGCCGCGGTGCTGCTGCACACCCTCGCCGGGCTCCTGCTCGAGTCGCCGGCGCCGCCGCCGGGGTTCGAGATCGAGGTGGGCGACGGGATTCGCGTGACTCTCCAGCGGGCCGATGACGTGTCGGTGCACCTCACCGACGGGTCGCCGGGATCGCGCGCGTGGCGCGATGTCGCGCGCTCGCACGGCCTGGCCGAGTTCGAGCTTCCGCGCGCGGCCGTGTGCGGCACGGAGCCGCGCGGCGCATACAAGCCCGTGTGGATGTGGCCGCAGGATGCGGTCGATCGCATCGCGTCGGGCACCGCGGTGCGCTTC
>VERO01000150.1 GCA_018882625.1 Phycisphaerales bacterium
GCCTAGGCGCCGTCGGCGCGTGTGACTCATCCGCCTCCGCACACGCACCATGCGGCCGACCGGTCGGGCCATCGCCCGGCCGGTCGGCTTTGATGCGGGCGCAGTACTCTCGGGGGCGGATGTGCGCATCATGAGCCCGACCGAACTGCCCAGGCGCGCCTTCGCCATCATCTCGCACCCGGACGCCGGCAAGACGACGCTCACGGAGAAGTTCCTGCTCTACGGAGGCGCGATCGAGCTCGCAGGAACCGTCACCTCCCGCAAGCACCAGCGCGCGACGGCCTCTGACTGGATGGAGCTCGAGCGGCAGCGCGGCATCTCGATCAGCTCGACGCTGCTGCAGTTCGACTACGGCGGGTTCCGCGTCAACCTGCTCGACACGCCGGGCCACCAGGACTTCTCCGAGGACACGTACCGCGTCCTCACGGCCGTGGACTCGGCGGTCATGGTGATCGACGCTGCAGCGGGCGTCGAGTCCCAGACCCGGAAGCTCTTCGAGGTCTGCCGCCGCCGCGGCGTGCCGATCTTCACGTTCATGAACAAGTGCGACAGGCCAACGCGCCCGCCGCTCGACTTGGTGGACGAGCTCGAGAAGACGCTCGGCATTGGCGCGTTCCCCGTGAACTGGCCCATAGGAACCGGGCCGTCGTTCAGAGGCGTCTACGACCGCCTGGCGCGGCAGCTGCACCTCTTCGAGAGAACCCCGTATGGCGCGTACGTGGCACCCACGCAGGTGGGTGGCCTCGATGATCCGGCCCTGCTCGCGAGGCTCGACCACTCCAGCCATGCGGAGTCGCTCGACGAGGTGCGGATGCTCGACGAGACGGGCGGCGCGGGCGGGAGCTTCGACGCGGAAGCCGTGCGGGCTGGGCGGCTCACGCCTGTGTACTTCGGCAGCGCCATCAGCAACTTCGGCGTGCAGCTCCTGCTTGACGGCTTCCTCCGGCACTCGAGTCCGCCGACCGCCCGCACGTCGCGTCGCGGTCCGGTCTGCCCGGAGGACCCGAAGTTCAGCGGGTTCGTCTTCAAGATCCAGGCCAACATGGATCCGCGTCACCGTGACCGCATCGCGTTCGTGCGCGTGGTGTCAGGCACCTTCACGCGAGACATGCAGGCTGTGCACGTGCAGAGCGGACGCCGGGTGCGGCTCGGCAACGCGACGAAGCTGTTCGGCAACCAGCGCGAGACCGTGGACCATGCGGTCGCCGGGGACGTCGTGGGTCTGGTGGGCAACGACCTCTTCGGCATCGGCGACACGCTGAGCGAGGACCGCGCGATTCAGTTCGACGAGATCCCCGAGTTCACGCCGGAGGTGTTCGCGTACCTGCACAATCCCCAGCCCGGCAACTCCAAGAAGTTCAACCTGGGACTTGATCAGCTGCTGCGCGAGGGTGTCGCGCGCCGCTTCGAGGTGGTGGGCGGCGCACAGAAGGTCACCCTGCTCGCCGCGGTAGGCACGCTGCAGTTCGAGGTTCTCACGCACAGGCTGCTGGCTGAGTACGGGGCGGAGTCGCGCGTCGAGACGGCACCGTGGTCCGTCGCCCGCTGGTGGCGCTTCAAGGGCCAGCAGGCGCGCGCGGCCGATGCCCTCGAGGAGGCGCTGCCTGAGATCCCTCAGGGCGCGAGGCTCGCCGTCGATGACCGCGGCCGGAGCGTGGTGCTGTTCAGCGACCAGTGGTTGCTGAAGTTCTTTGGCGACCGCAACCCGGCCGTCGAGGTGTCGCCGATTCCCTTCGACAAGCCCGCGGCGATCGCGCTCGACGCGACCGGCTGATGGATCGCACGATCGGAGCCCGCTACTGCGGAGGCACCAGGCCCCACCGCGCGAGCAGGGATGTGAGGTCAGGCCCACCGACCGACCCGTCACCGTCGAGGTCACCGTAGGGAGGGGACGGAGTGCCCCACATGGCGAGCAGCGCCGTCAGGTCGAATCCGTCGACCGTCCCGTCGAGGTTGAGGTCGCCGTACCGCAGCTCGCAGCGGTCGAGGCTGCCGTTGGCGTTCATGTCCTCCGCGCCTGATTCCAGTTCGCACTCGTCATCAAGCCCGTTCGAGTCGCAGTCTCGGATGGCACGCCGGTAGTCGAGCCGCACCTGAAGCGTCGCCGATGGGCAGGAGGCGCTGGTGGCGTTCGCGCCGGGAATCAGCATGACGTCCACTGACCCGTCAGCGGTCACCGCAGACAGGATGCCCGCGGGCACCGCGACCTGCGCTGAGGATGGGGTGCTCATGCAGTGAACGACATCGGAGCCCGCGCCGAACACGGTGCCCACAATCACGCCGTCCAGCGCCACGCGCAGGAACCTCGTGGCATCGCCGATCTCGCCGCGTGCCGTCACCGTGATGACGCCATCTGATACCGATGGCGCCAGGCCTCTCAGCGACCAGACCGGATCCTGCATGAACGCAAAGGGCGCAAGCTCGCCGCTCTGGTGCCACTGGCGCGTCAGCGGGCACGCGATGGCGAGCGAGTGCCGGTGCCCTGACCCAATGCGCGTGGATCCAGCGGCCCCGTCGGGCACGCTGCACTCGCCAAATCCGTTGTGCCCCCACGCCACCACGCGACCGTCGTTGTCGAGGGCGACCGTGTGACGCCAGCCCGCAGCCACGGCGATCACGCCCGTGAGTCCCGGTGGCACGGTTGCCTGGCCGAAGTCGTTGAGGCCCCAGCAGCGCACAAGCCCCTCTCGGGTCAGCGCCACAGTGTGGCGATCGCCCGCGGCGACACTCACCACATCAGTCAGGCCCTGCGGAGGCCTGTTCTGCCCGCTTGCCTCGAGACCCCAGACACGGACCGTGCCCCACACCAGCAGTGCGGCGACGTGCATCTCACCGGCCGAAGCCTGCAGGACGGGCGGCATTCCGCTCGGCGGATTGCACTGGCCGTACCCGTTGGCCCCCCAGCATCGGACGGCTCCCGCCGCGTCGATCGCGAGCGAGAAGTTCCCGCCAGCGTCCACCCTCACGGCAGGCGGCATTCCGGACGGCGGCACGCACTGGCCCTCCGAGTTGCGGCCAAAGCCCCTCACCGCACCGCTGCGCAGGAGCGCAAGCGTGTGGTAATGGCCTGCTGCAACCTGGACGGCATCGGTCACGGAGGGAGGCACGTTGCACTGGCCGCTCGAGTTGAGTCCACGGCATGCCACCGATCCGTCAGCACGAAGCTCGACGGTGTGCCCAAAGCCTCCATCAACCTGCACGATTGCGGCCAGCGACGGGGGGTCGTCGCACTGCCCATGGTCGTTGAGACCCCACGCCACCACGGATACGTCCGCGCCCGCATGCGCGCATGACACAAGCGCGGCCAGTCCTGCGAGCAGCGCGCAACCTCGCATCGACACCCCAAGCGGAGACCGGCAGCGGGCGGCCGTGCCTCCGTACGTCACTGACCGAGCCTCGCGTTCCATACTCGCACACAGCCCCTCGCGGCGCCGGCATTTGAGGCTGCAGCGGCAATCCGAGCCATGTTTTCGCGGCCACACGGCGTGAGACTGCCGAATGCCGGTGCCACGACCCACTCTGTGATGGCGGTCAGGAGATCCACATCGATGCAGAGCACGCGCAGGTTGATCCCCTCAGGGACCGCTTCGGCAGGGGGGTCGCCTGCGCCGCGAACGGCCCGCCGTCTGTGGTGGCGTCACACGGGGATGTGCGTGGCGATCACGTGCGTGATGCTTGCCGTCATGCGCTGGTGGTCGTGGGCATGGGCGCCCGCGTCAGTGGTCGCGATCCTCTACCTCATGTACGCATCGCTCGAGATGGCCGACTCGAGGTCTCGGGCGCTGCGCGACTCGCTCATTTCGGGTCCGCGCCCTGCCACCCGGGCGGTGCTCGTCGAGCGCGAGCGGATTGGAACGCGGATCCTCGTCACCCTGCTGGCTGGCATCTGCGCGATGGGTTTGGTCGTGGCGGCGCTGGTGCTCGACTCAAGTGTCCTCGGCATCGGCACTGCCATGGCATTCGGGATGGTCGTGTTCGTCGGGCTGCCCACGTGGGCCGCCGTCGTGGGCGACAGCATGCCGCAGGACAGGCGCTGAGGGGATCACGTGCCGGGCTTCATGCCCAGCAGGATCACCGCACCGACTGACAGGATGAAGTAGGGGACCAGCGCCGCTGCGCCCGCATAGTCCTTGGCCAGTCGCTGGCCGAAGAACAGCATCACGATGTTGAGGGCTGCGAGCTGCGCGCCACGAAGCGCGAGCGCGGTGTCTCCGGAGATTGCGATCTGGGCAGCGCCGAGTGCGCAGATCGCCCCAGCAGCGCACTCCGTGACGAGGATCGTCGCGAGCATCGGCGTCACAAGCGAGCGCAGCGGGCTCTTGGCGAAGTGCCCCGTGAGCCACTGGAGGTTCCCGCGGAAGTCCACCACCTTGTCGATGCCGGACTGGAGGAAGAGGATGGCCAGCAGCGCCGCGGCGAGCAGTTGCGCGGAGGCGATCGGTTCGAGCAATCGTTCAAGCATCGTGGAAACCCTGAATCGTCGGTGGTGATGGGCGGCGCACGGTGCCGCAGCCGTCGAGCGCGGCTATCGTATCTCTCCCACTCGTTACGTCCCCCACACCCAGGAGAGCAGACGATGAGCGCGACCACGACTCCATCTACCGGCCGTTGCCCCTTCATGAGCGGATTCCAGCAGAATGTGTCGGAGGGTCGCCGGAACCGGGACTGGTGGCCCGATCAGGTGGACCTTTCCGCGCTACGCCGCAACTCGGCGAAGTCGGATCCGATGGGTCCTGAGTTCAGCTACGCGAAGCAGTTCACGTCGCTCGACCTCAAGGCTGTGTGCGCGGATCTTCACGCGCTGATGACCGACTCCCAGCCGTGGTGGCCCGCGGACTACGGCCACTACGGCCCGCTCTTCATTCGTATGGCGTGGCACGCCGCCGGCACGTACCGCATCAGCGACGGTCGGGGCGGCGCCGGTACCGGCATGCAGCGGTTTGCGCCGCTGGACAGCTGGCCCGACAACGTCAACCTCGACAAGGCGAGGCGCCTGCTGTGGCCCATCAAGCGCAAGTACGGCAGCAAGCTCTCGTGGGCTGACCTCATGATCCTCGCCGGCAACGTGGCGCTCGACTCGATGGGACTGAAGACCTTCGGCTTCGGTGGCGGCCGGGCTGACGTGTGGGAGCCCGACGGCACGTACTGGGGCGTTGAGGGCACGTGGCTTGGCGACAAGCGCTACCGCGGCGACCGTGAGCTCGAGAGTCCGCTTGCAGCCGTGCAGATGGGGCTCATCTACGTGAACCCTGAGGGACCTAACGGCAATCCCGACCCGCTGCTCGCCGCACGCGACATCCGCGAGACGTTCGGTCGCATGGCGATGAATGACGAGGAGACCGTCGCGCTCATCGCAGGCGGCCATACGTTCGGCAAGAACCATGGCGCTGCGCCCGCGTCGCACCTTGGGGCGGATCCTGAGGCGGCGCCCTTGCACCAGATGGGTCTTGGCTGGAAGAGCAGCTTCGGCACCGGCCATGGCAGCGACACCATCACGAGCGGCCTGGAGGGTGCATGGACGCCCACGCCCACGACGTGGGACAGCAGCTACTTCGACACGCTCTTCGGCTACGAGTGGAAGCTCACCAGGAGCCCGGCAGGCGCGCACCAGTGGATCCCCACGGACGAGTCCGCCAAGACCGCAGTGCGCGATGCGCATGACCCGAAGCGCCGGCATGCTCCGGTCATGATGACGACGGACCTCTCGCTGCGCACGGATCCTGCGTACGAGAGGATCTCCCGCCGCTTCCACAAGAACCCTGCCGAGTTCGCCGATGCCTTCGCGCGCGCGTGGTTCAAGCTGACCCACCGCGATATGGGCCCGAAGCTGCGTTACCTCGGATCGATGGTCCCGAAGGAAGACCTCATCTGGCAGGATCCGGTGCCGCCTGTCACCCACACGCTTGTTGACGCGACCGACATCGCCGCGCTGAAGGCCAAGGCGATGGCGTCAGGCCTCACGGTCGCGCAGCTGGTGCGCGCCGCGTGGGCGTCGGCCTCGACGTTCCGCGGATCCGACAAGCGCGGCGGAGCCAACGGAG
>VERO01000151.1 GCA_018882625.1 Phycisphaerales bacterium
CGGCAGGATCGAGCGTCGCGCGCATGCGCCCCATCGGCAGGTAGCCCAGCAGCACGTAGTGGATCAGCGGAACCACCGCATCCTCCGACCACGAACCGGTGACCTGACGGGGCACGGTGGAGAGCAGGTCACAGCCGAGCGACTGCGCCGCGGCGACGGAGGTCGAGAGGCACTGCGGAGCGAGCCTCACGTCGGCATCGGTGAACAGCACCCATGTGCCGCGCGCCGCGCGCCCCATGCGGTCGCAGCCCCACATCTTGCCGTTCCAGCCCTCCGGTAGCGGATGCGTCGGCACGACGCGCACCCGGGAATCCTCGGCGGCGAGCCGCCGCAGGATGTCCGCGGTGCCGTCGGTCGACTGGTCGTCGTAGACGCACACCTCGACCTCGGCGCCGCCGCACGCGAGTGCCGAGCGGACGCACGCCTCAATGTTCGCGGCCTCGTTGCGCGCGGGGATGCACACCGTCACCACGATGCCGTGGGCGCCCGCCACGCCCGTCATCCCATGACCTGGTCCGGCACCCGGGCGCAGGGTCGCGCGCGCCGATCCGCGGCCCGTGCCGGACGCGCCGCGGTAGAGCGGCAGGTTGCGCAAGGTGACCAGAAGCGGGATGAGCGAGGAGAGAAGCCCGAAGGCCGCGACTGCAGTCCATCCCCAGTGCGCCATCACCGCACACCTCCAGTGCCCTGCACCAGGCCCCGCCGCCCCGACATGTCAATCGCCGTCGGCGTGCCGCGCATCCGCGCCCACGCATCGAACACGGGGTGCACAGCACCGGATCCGCGGCCGACCAGCGTGCGGAACCCCGAGGTCTCGCGCGCGACCGAGAGGCCCGCAAGCGCGGCGGCGTTGTCCGCCATGCCGCGCTCGATCGTGCGCTGCCAGGCGCTGGCGCGAGACGAGTCAGCCGGCGCCGCAAAGTCGCTGGTGCGCACGAGCATCTCGGGCCTGCGGTCGATCCAGAACGGATACTCGACCGCCATGCCGACCACCCGCGGTGCGCGGCCCTCACGCGCAAGCCTTGCGGCAAGCAGCGCGGCGCCAGGCCTCGCCTCGACAGGGGCGCGCACGTCAGCGAACCGCCCCTGCGGCGTGATGATCAGGGTGGGCCTCAGGTGCTCGCGCATCCGGTCCATCACGTAGTCGGTCATGGGCCCTGCAGCGCCCGGATCATCGGGATCGATGCCGAAGATGCCGATCTTGCGGAAGAACCCGAACCGCTCGAGCTGCACGCGGTCCATCGGCGAGCATGACGCCCGCGATGGCATCAGCGCATCCTTCATGACCACCGCAGCGATCGGGTCCCACCACGACGAGTGCGAGAGCGCGACGATCAGCGGGCGAGGCTCGGCATCGAGACCCTCCGTGCACGAGTCGCACGAGAGCCGCAGCGCATGGAAGTGCTTCGCGACCAGCCGCCTCGAGTACCACGCGAAGAACGAGAAGAACCTGGCATTCCAGCGACCTGGAAGGATCGCATCGCGGCGACCGGCTGGGCCGTGTGGGCGCGGCATCTCGTGAATCCCTCGGAACCCGAGCCCGTTCAGGCGGAACCTGCACCGACAGGCTCGGTGGACCGCCGCGCCGCGCCCGACGCCGCCGGCATGGTGGCCGTGGGCATTCCCGGCTGGTTGGCGGTGTGCACCTCGCCCACGAGCGGCACCCCAAGGTCCTCGCACGCCGAGCGTGCGGCCGTGACTCCGCTCATCATGACCATCGGCGTGCCGGGTCCGGGATTGGCGCTGCCGCCGGCAAGGTAGAGGTTGCCGAGCACGCGGCTGCGGTTGCGCGGCTTGAATCCGCCCTTGAGGAGCCCGTGCGACGCGAGGCCGTAGATCGCGCCGCCCTCCGCGTTGTACATGCGGTCGATGCCCGCCGGCGTGAGGTGCCGCTCCACCACGATGTGGCGCTCGATGTCATCCATGCCGTGGTGCTTGAGCTTGCGCAGGATCACGGGGCGGTACTGCTCGAGCAGCCCGCCCGGACCGTCCCAACGCTGGCCCGGGCGCATGTAGGGCGTGTGCACCAGGACGTAGAGCGCCTCGCACCCTTCGGGCGCCTGTGACGGGTCGGTGCGGCTGGGCACGCACAGGTAGAGGGTCGGGTCGCGCGCAGGGATGCCCGCGCCGTAGATGTCGCCGAACTCCGACTGGGAGTTGGACGAGAACAGGAAGTCATGGTGAGCGAGATGGTCGTACTGTCGCGACAGGCCCAGGTACAGCACGACGCCGCTGCACGCGGGCGTCCACGCGCGCCCGATGGCGCGCTGCTCGCGCAGCGCCGCGGGGTCGCCCATCAGGTCGCGGTAGGTGCGCTGCACGTCGCAGTTGGAGACGATCACGTCTGCATCGATCGTGCGACCGTCATCGAGCTCGACGCCGCGCGCGCGCGTCCCGTCGCTCACGATCCGGCGCACGCCACAACCGGTGATCACGGTGGCACCGTCCTCGCGGAGGCAACGCTCGAGCGCACGCGCCACGGTGCGCGTGCCGCCCATCGCGTACCAGCATCCCTGGTCCGCCTGCGCGGAGGCGATCAGCGCCAGGATTGAGGGCGCGAGGAACGGGCTCGAACCCACGTACTGCAGGAAGTGCTCGCACAGCTGCGCCATGTGCGGCTCGCGGATGTGGCGATGCACGGTGCCGGCCATCGTGGCCATCATCCGCATGCGCATCACGTCACCGAGCAGCCCAGGCTCCCCGGTCGGGGGCCGGCGCATCAGGTCACCCATCCCGCCAAGGTCCCTGTAGAAGAAGACCTTCTCGCTGAGCCTGAACATCCGCCTGCTGTAGTCGAGCAGCTCCACCCATCCCGCGCCGGCGCGCTGCCCCGGGAACTGCCGGTCCAGCGACTGCGCCATGCGCGCCGGATCGTCGAGCAGGTCGATCGCGGTCCCGTCGTGGAAGAGGCAGCGCCACTGGGGGTCCAGGCGCACCAGCTTCAGGACGTCCTCGACTCGACGCCCCGTGCGCTCGATGACCCCGCGCACCACCTGCGGCAGCGTCAGGATCGTGGGGCCCATGTCGAAGGAGAATCCCTTCTCCGAGTAGACGTTCATCTTGCCGCCGAGGTGCTCGTTGCGCTCGACGATCGTCACATCGAGGCCGTGCGTGCGGAGCTCCACGGCCGCCGCGAGCCCCGCGAGTCCCGCGCCGATGACGACCGCGCGTTTGCCTGGGGACGGACGTGCGTGGTGCGTCGGGGACCTCTGGCCGGGAGCGTGCTGGATCATGTGTGACTGGTCCTCGTGGGCGAGGCGCCGCTGCGGAGGCGATCGCCGCCGCCAGCGCCACACGATGCGATGCCGCTGCGCCCGCGGCGCGGCGCGCCAAGGCCGCTCAGGCGGCGGAAGATGGACTGCACCGGAAGCGCCGGCTCGCCCACCGGAGTGCGCAGGCTCGCAGAGGTGGTGGAGACCGCGACCTCGCGCGACAGGGCCCGCAGGCCGGCCTCGCCGCGAGTGGCGCCCCAGCCGCTGGACCCGATGCCTGCGATGGACGCGGCAGGGTGCGCTGTAGGGCGCACGGCGTCGTTGAACGTCACGACTCCAGCCGAGAGCGCCGCGAGCAGGGTCCGGTCGCGCGACATGCGGCGCGCAGACTGCGCGGAGCACCACACCGACACCGCAAGGTGCTGGTCGAATCGCCGGTGCAGCGCCATCGCCGAGTCGAGGCTGTCCGCAGCGAGCACCGCCAGCGCAGGACCGAAATGCCTGCCGCGCGCGAGCTCAGACATGAGGTCTCCGCCGATGACCGCCGATGGCCTCCAGCGCGCACCCGACGGCTCCTCCACGACGCCGCGCAGCGGCCTTCCGCCGGAGGCCACCGCGTCACGCACGCACTGCGCGACGCGTGACGCCGACTCGGCGCTCACGAGCTGCAGCGGCCCTGATGCACCCACGAGCGGGGCAAGGCGCTCGAGGAACCTGGGCCAGATGCGCGCATCGACGATCGCGCGGCGCGGCGCCATGCACGTCTGGCCTGCATTCATCGTGACTGCGTCCCAGATGCCGCGTGCGGCAAGCGCCGGGTCGGCATCCGCAAGCACAAGGGCCGAATCGCAGCCCGAGAGCTCCAGCGTCGTCGGCGTCAGCGTGCGCGCGCACGTCTCCGCCACAGTCCGGCCGACCTCGGTCGAGCCGGTGAACACCACATGGTCAAAACGGCGGTCGCGCAGCAGCGCCTCTCCCGCGGCGCGGTCGCTCGCAGTCCAGTCGAGCGTGCCCGGCGGGAGCCGCTCCGCGAAAAGCTCGAGCAGGGCGACCTGCGAACGCGGCGAGCGCTCGCTTGGCTTGACCGTGACTCGGTTGCCCGCCACAAGCGCCTGGACGAGCTGGATGCCAAGCAGCTGCACCGGGTAGTTCCACGTGGCGATGATCGCCACATGCCCGACCGGCACCCGCTCGATGCGGTGAGACATGCCCACCATCCACCACGGGCGGCCCCCCACCGGTCCACCCGCCAGCACCCGAGCGGCGTGGCGCCGGTGCCACCGGATGGAGTCGACGAGCGGAAGCACGTCTGTCGCGAGCGCCTCCCACCATGACTTGCCCACCTCTGCGCTGATATGGCCCACCAGCGTGTCCGTGCTCGCGGCGACTCGCGACTGCAGCCCGGCAAGCCACGAGATCCTCTCGGCCAGCGGAGCGGCAACCCACTCGTGCGGGCGTGCCACTGCGCGCGAGCCGCCGGACGATGCAGCGGCGGTGCGGCGGCTGTTCTGGTGCATCAGGTCCATGACGGTCATGCTGTGCTGGGCGCTTCGCGGCGGGTGGGCGCGCGGATGCGGCGCATCCGATAGCCTCACCCGCGCGAAGGCTACATGATGATTGCCACTGCACCTTCCGCGCCGCTCAACAGCCGCTCGCCCGATGTCGCGGTGATCGGCGCAGGCCCTGGAGGTCTCGCGTCGGCGATGCAGCTCGCCGCCGCCGGCTGCCGGGTGACGGTGTACGAGGCTCAGGACCGGGTGGGCGGCAGGACCCGGCGTCTCGAGCAGGATGGGTTTGCGTGGGACTGCGGCCCCACCTTCTTCATGATGCCGTACGTGCTTGAGGAGATCTTCTCCTCCGCTGGCGCATCGCTCGAGGACCACTGCCGCCTGACCAGGCTCGACCCGATGTACCGGCTGCTGATCGGGCAGCCCGGAGCCGACCCGATTCGCATCGACACGACGCAGGACCTCGAGGCGATGGCCGCTCGGCTCTCGGCCCTCGACCCGCAGGATGGTCCTGCGTTCCTGCGCTTCATCTCGGACAACCGGCGCAAGCTCGCCCTCATGACCCCCATCCTGAAGAGCCCGATGCGCAGCGTGCTCGACATGGTGAGCATCGACACCATGCGCGTCGGACCGATGATCCGGCCCTGGGAATCGGTGCACGGGCTGCTCACCCGCTACTTCAGGCATCCCGCGTCTCGCCTGGCGATGAGCTTCCAGAGCAAGTACCTCGGGATGAGCCCCTTCGACTGCCCCGGGCTCTTCTCGATCCTGCCCTTCATCGAGTACGAGCATGGAATCTGGCATCCCGAGGGCGGCTGCAATGCGCTCATGTCCGCGATGGCGGACGTGTGCCGCGGCATGGGCGTCACGATCCGGTGCAGCGCGCCTGTGCAGTCGATCGCATTCGCCGGGCGCCGCGCGTGCGGCGTGCAGGTCGGCAGCGAGACGATCCGCCATGACCATGTGGTCGTGAACGCCGACGCCACATGGGCGCTCAAGACGCTGGTGCCCGAATCCCTGCGCGGCCGCGACACGGACCGCGCCATCGACGCCAAGCGCTACTCCTGCTCGACGGCGATGCTCTACGCCGGCATCGACGGCGACGTGGACCTGCCGCACCACACGATCTACACCTCGACGCTCTACCGCGACAACCTCGCGGACATCTCCGAGCGCGGCACGCTGAGCGCCGACCCGTCCACGTACATCTGCAATCCCTCGCGCATCGATCCCACGCTCGCGCCGGAGGGATGCAGCGCGCTCTACTGCCTGATGCCGGTCACCAACGCCAAGGAAGGCCACTGCCGCGTCG
>VERO01000152.1 GCA_018882625.1 Phycisphaerales bacterium
GCCAGGATCCCGCCCCGCTGCGCGGCGCGATTCGCATCGACGGCTCGAGCACCGTCTACCCGATCACGGAGGCTGTCGCGGAGGAGTTCTCCAAGCAGGCGGCGAAGGTCAACGTCTCGGTCGGGATCTCGGGTACCGGCGGCGGCTTCAAGCGCTTCTGCGTGGGGGAGACCGACATCACCGATGCGTCGCGCCCCATCACGCCGAGCGAGGTGGCGCTCGCCGCCGAGAAGAAAGTCGAGTACATCGAGATCCCAGTCGCCTACGACGCGCTCACGATCGTGGTCAACCCCAAGAACGACTGGGTCAAGTCGCTGACGGTGGACCAGGTGCGCAAGATCTACTCCGCGGCGGACACCGCGAAGTCGTGGAAGGACATCGACTCCAACTGGCCAGATCGCCCGATGAAGGTCTTCTCGCCGGGCACCGACTCGGGCACCTTCGACTACTTCAAGGAGGCGGTGATCGGCAAGGACGGCAACGTGCGCAGCGACATGAGCGTGTCGGAGGACGACAACGCGCTGGTCATGGGGGTCGCAGGGAACATCGACGGCATCGGCTACTTCGGCCTTGCCTACTTCGAGGAGAACCAGTCGAAGCTGCGCGCGATCCCGATCGACGGCGGAAAGGGCCCGGTTGCGCCGAGCGTGAAGACCGTCAATGACGGCACGTACACGCCGCTGAGCCGCCCGCTCTTCATCTACGTCAACCGCAAGAGCGCGGACCGCAGCGAGGTGCAGGCGTTCATCGACTTCTACCTGAAGGAGGCCGGCGAGCTCGCCAAGGAGGTCGGCTACGTGAACATGCCCGACGAGATCCTCGCGCGTGCCAAGGGGCGCTGGGCCTCCCGAAAGACCGGGACAGTGTTCGTGGCCGACGGCAAGAAGGTCGAGGGCGCCTTCTCGGCCCTGTACCGCTAGTCGGCGGTCGCGCGCCGTGCGCGACGTGACCTGAACAGGCTCCGGGTACCGTCTGCAGACCCGAGGAACCGCCGCATGAGCGCCATGGCCACACCCTCATCGCCGCTGCTGCCCTCGCGTGGACGGCCACGGTCCCGCGCTGGACGCATCTGGTCCGAGCGGGTGGTCCGCTGGACGCTCCTGGGATGCGCGGTCTTCAGCATCGTGACCACCTTCGCGATCATCGCCGTGCTCGCGCAGGAGACGTTCCGGTTCTTCACGATCTCGGACAGCCCGAACATCTCGGTCTGGAAGTTCGTCACCGGCACCGAGTGGAGCCCGCTGCTCGGCGCAGAGCAGCACTTCGGCGTACTGCCGCTGGTGTCGGGAACGCTGCTGGTCACCAGTATCGCCGCGGTCTTCGCGCTGCCGATCGGGCTGGTCACGGCGGTCTACCTCAGCGAGTACGCGCGGCCCCGGGTGCGGTCGGTGCTCAAGTCGGTGCTTGAGGTGCTCGCGGGCGTGCCCACCGTCGTGTACGGCTTCTTCGCGCTCACCTTCATCACGCCACAACTCCTCCAGCCGATGTCCGAGGCCTTCGGGACCTACAACGCGCTCAGCGCCGGCCTTGCGGTGGGCTTCATGATCCTGCCCATCGTGTGCTCGCTCTCCGAGGATGCGCTGCGCGCCGTGCCCCAGAGCCTGCGCGACGGCGCCAACGCGCTTGGCGCGACCAAGTTCGACGTGTCGGTGAAGGTCGTCGTGCCCGCGGCGCTGTCCGGCGTGATCGCCAGCTTCCTGCTCGCGCTGACCCGCGCGATAGGCGAGACGATGATCGTCGCGCTGGCCGCCGGCGGCCTGGCGCAGCTGACGCTCAACCCAGCCGCGCAGGTCCAGACGATGACCGCGTACATGGTGCAGATCTTCCTCGGCGATGCGCCCGCCGGCGGCGTCGAGTACCAGTCGAGCTACGCGGTGGCGTTCGTCCTCTTCGTGCTGACGCTCGGGATGACGCTCACGGGCGCGTGGATCCTGCGCCGGTACAGGGAGGCGTACGAGTGAGCGGCATGGCAATCCAGCCTGGAGCGCCCCAGGGCCCCGCCGCGGTGCTGGCCGCCGCACCAGCGGTCTCGCGTGGGCACCGGCTGCTCTCCAACCGGCTGTTCCTGGCGGCGTGCCTGCTGTCCACGACCGTTGCCATCGCGGTGCTGGCGACGCTGCTTGTCTCCATATTCATTGACGGTTGGGGCGGCCTGTCGTGGGAGTTCATCACCAGGTTCGCCAGCCGCAAGCCTGCGGAGGCCGGCATCAAGGCTCCGCTGTGGGGCTCGGTCTGGGTGTGCGGCATCTGCGGCCTCTTCGCGCTGCCGATCGGCATCGGCACCGCGCTCTACCTCGAGGAGTTCGCGTCCCGCAACCGCTTCACCGAATTCGTGCGCATCAACATCACGAACCTCTCGGGCGTTCCCAGCATCGTCTACGGCATCATCGGTCTCACGGCCTTCGCGCGCATGTTCGGCGTGGGAGGCAAGGGCGAGCCGATCGCCCTCGGCAACCCAGACTCGATCTGGTACATCCAGCTCCCCTTCGGCTCCGGCGTGCTTGCCGGGGGGCTGACCCTGATGCTCGTGGTGCTGCCGATCGTCATCGTCGCCAGCGTCGAGGCGCTGCGCGCGGTGCCTCCGTCGATCCGCTCGGGTTCGCTCGCGCTCGGGGGCACAACGTGGCAGACGACGTGGCGGCTCGTGCTGCCAGGCGCGCTCCCCACCATGATGACGGGCGCGATCCTCGCCATGAGCCGCGCGATCGGCGAGGCCGCACCGCTGCTGGTGCTCGGCGGGTTCCTGCTCGTGTTCCGCACGCCCGTGAACCTCATGAGCGACTTCACCGTGCTCCCGCTGCAGATCTTCAACTGGGCCAGCCGCCCGCAGGAGACCTTCCACGCGATCGCCGCCAGCGCGATCATCGTGCAGCTGGGCCTGCTGCTGGCCTTCAATGCCGTGGCGATCCTCATCCGCGCAAAGCTCCAGAGGCCACTCCAATGAACACTCCTGCCCCACCATCGCCGGGCACCACGACTCCCGCCGCCGCGGAGCGGCCCGCGCCCACCGGCACCGCCACAGCTGCCGCACCCGATCCCGCGCGCGGCCTCGCTCCGCTGCCTGAGGTGTGCGTCCGCGCGCGCGCCTTCTCGAGCTGGTACGGCCAGTTCCAGGCGCTCAAGGGCCTCACGCTCGACATTCCGGCGCGCCGCGTCACGGCGTTCATCGGGCCTTCGGGCTGCGGCAAGAGCACCTTCCTGCGCTGGATCAACCGCATGAACGACACGATCGCGTCTGCGCGCGCAAGCGGCCAGCTGTCGCTCGACGGCGACTCGGTGCTCGAGGCGTCGGTCGATGTGGTCGAGCTGCGGCGCCGCGTCGGCATGGTGTTCCAGAAGCCCAACCCCTTCCCGAAGTCGATCTTCGAGAACGTGGCGTTCGGCCCGCGCCTGCACCGCAAGCTCTCGCGCGCCGACCTCGAGGATGTGGTCGAGGCGAGCCTCCGCGGCGCGGCGCTCTGGGACGAGGTCAAGGACCGCCTGCACGCGAGCGCACTCAGCCTCTCAGGCGGCCAGCAGCAGCGGCTCTGCATCGCGCGCGCGATTGCCGTCGGGCCGGAGGTGCTGCTCATGGACGAGCCCTGCTCGGCGCTCGATCCGCGCTCGACGGCTTCCGTGGAGGACCTGATCCGCGAGCTGCGCCGCAGCTACACGATCGTCATCGTCACGCACAACATGCAGCAGGCATCGCGCGTGTCGGACATGACTGCGTTCTTCTTCGAGGGCACGCTTGTGGAGTTCGGCGCCACCGACGAGGTCTTCACCAACCCCCGCAACCGCCAGACCGAGGATTACGTCACTGGCCGCTTCGGCTGATGCGCGCATCGCCACTGGAGCACACACATGGGCGTCAACCTTCACGATGAGATGATCGAGCTGCGCCGCAGCCTTCTTGGGATGGGCGCGCTCGTGGAGCAGCGCGTGAGCCGCGTCGTCGACGCGCTCGTCGAGGGCGACCTCGAGGCCGCGGAGATGGTGCGCGCCGGCGACGACGTGGTCGACCGCCTTGAGGTGGCGCTCGAGTCGCAGTGCATGCGGCTGATCGCGCTCGCGCACCCGGTCGCCGGCGACCTGCGGTTCGTGCTCTCGGTGATCCGCATCTCGAGCGAGCTCGAGCGCATCGGCGACCTGGCGCGCGGGATCTCCAAGCGCATCATCAAGCTCTCGCAGATGGAGCCGGTGGACGTGTCGGCGCCGCTGGTCGACCTCGCCTTCGCGGCGCGGACGATGCTCTCCGACGTGCTCGCAGCCCTCTCCAACGAGGATGCCGCGCTGTGCCGGCAGGTGCGCCGCTCCGACAAGCGCGTCGACGACATCCACAAGGCCGTGCTGATGTGGGGCCGCGAGGAGATCCCGAGGCACCCCGAGCAGTCGCGCGCGATGATCGAGATCCTGACGATGGCGCAGCGCTTCGAGCGCATCGCGGACATCACCACCAACATCGCGGAGGACGTCATCTTCGTGCTCGAGGGGCGACTCGTGCGCCACGAGGCGGACTGATCGGCCCGAGGCCCGACGGGCGGGACTCCCGCGACCCGACCCGTCGCCGGTGCGCGGCCACGGTCCGATAGTGAGATGACCGCGCTGGTTCCCCGCGCGATGTGGCGCGGGCGGGCGTAGGGCCGAGGGTTTGGCTATACTGCGCGGCTCGGCGCTGGGCGCCGGAGGCACACGCCATGCACTATCCCCACAAGACCAGCCGCCGCAAGAAGGTGCGCGCCGTCGGATTCCGCGCGCGGATGAAGACCCGCAAGGGCCGCAAGATCATCAGCCGCAAGCGCCGCGTGGGTCGCCGCATCAACCCGCGCAAGACCTGACCGGGGATGGGCGCCTCACTGCGCGGCCTGCTCCTGGTAGGCATGCGCGGCGCGGGCAAGTCCGCCGCGGGCCGTGTCGCGGCAATCCAGGCCAACTGGGCATTCGTGGATCTCGACGAGATTGCGCTGTCGCTCTGCGGGGCCGCGACAGTTGCGGGTGTCTTCGCGCAACCCGATGGCGCCGCGCGCTGGCGCGCGGCGGAGCGCGATGCGCTGGAGAGTGCCACGTCGGGTGCAGGATGCCCGCGCATCGTCGCCATCGGCGCGGGCGCGCCGGAGCACCCCCCGACCGCCGGCGCCATCCTGGCCGCGCGGGCGCGGGGGTGGCGCGTCGTGCACGTGCAGGCATCGGCGCTCGCATGCGCGGCGCGCATCGCAGCGGACCCTGCGGGGCGCCCCTCGATCACCGGCTCTGGGCTGGCCGAGGAGATCGCCGCGCTCCACGCACGGCGCACGCCGATCTACGAGTCGATCTGCGACCTCACCGTCGATGGCGATCTCGCGCTCACCGAGGTGGCTCGGTCGATCGCGCGCGCGGCCAGTGACTCGTAGGCGTCCGCGGCGCGGTCCCAGTGAACCACGATCGCATCGCCCTCTCCGGTCACCACGCCCATGTCGCGCAGCGCCGCGAGCGCAGCACCCTGCTCCGCAGCCTTCTTGGTGGATCCCCAGCACGTAGGGAACCGGTGCACCCCCATCTCGACGCAGATCTCGAAGCACTTGGCGTGGTCAGGCCCCTTCTCGTCCATCACGAGATAGGCCGGCGATCCCATGCCGCACTGCTGCAGCACCTGCTGCAGCACGCTCTTGAAGTTCATCTGGTGGCCATGGCTCGCCGCGGCCTCCACATGCGGACCCACATGGCGCATGATGAACGCACGTGCCGCATCGACGCCGCCATCGAGGTGGATCGCGGCGACCATCGCCTCGAAGACCGCAGCGGCCACCGATGGCGGGAGGCTGCCGGACCCCGGCGCCATGCCTTTGCCTACCGCCAGCAGCGGCAGCAGCGATGCGGAGACGGCATACTCGGCGCACATGCGCCGGCTGACGAGCAGGCTCTTGACCTTCGTCAGCTCGCCCTCGAGGAGATCCGGGTACCGCTCATGCAGGTGCTCGCACACGACCATGCCGAGCACCGCGTCACCCAGGAACTCGAGCCGCTCGTTGCTGCGCGCGCGCGCCTCGGCGAGCGACGCGTGCGT
>VERO01000153.1 GCA_018882625.1 Phycisphaerales bacterium
CTCCGGGCAGGCCCCAGTTCGTGACGGGCGCGGTCTCGGTGAGGCCGTACCCCTCCGTGATGCGGCAGCCGAACCGCTCGAGAAAGCCGTCGAAGACCGCCTGCGGCAGCGGCTCGCCACCGCTCACGATGTAGCGGAATGACTGCATGTCGGAGGGATGCGCATCCTTCACGAGACGAAGCGCGTTGTACATGCTCGGGATCGCGATGAGCACGGTGGGCTTGCGCTCGCGGGCGATCTCGATGATGCGGCGGGGCACGAACTTCGCGGTGTAGTGCGCTGTGCATCCCACCGCGAGCGGCAGCAGCGTGAGCACGGTGAGCCCGAAGGAGTGGAACTGCGGCAGCACGCCCAGCATCGAGTCCCGCGCATCGAAGTGCGCGTACTCGGTGATCTGTCGCACGTTGGCCGCGAGGTTGCCTCCCGAGAGCATCACGCCCTTGGGCTTGCCGCTCGTGCCGGAGGTGTAGAGCAGCACGGCGAGCTCATCGGGCCCCCGGCGGGCCGCGCGCCGCACCGGCGGGATGCCGGTGAACTTCTGAGCATCGAGCCGCAGCGCACTGACGCCGTCGGGAAGGCCGCCCGTGAAGTCCAGCATCGGCCCCACCGTGATGCAGCAGTCGATGCCGGCATCACGGCACACATGCTCCATGTCTGCCCTCGAGAGCAGGTAGTTGAGCGGCACGGCGACGCGCCCGAGCTGCCAGATCGCCATCATGGCCGCCGGGAACAGCCCCGATGTGGGCAGCATGACGCCCACCGCACGCGCGCCCGAGCTGCGCTCCACGGCACGCGCGATGTGCCACGACAGCGCCTGGATCTCAAAGGCCTTCCATCTCCGGAAGTCATCCACGATCACCTCCCGGAAGGGCCGGGAGAGCAGGCGTCTCTGGATGCGCAGGAGAAGCTCCATCGGTGCGGATCGGTACGATATCGGCGTGCACGGACGCACCCGAATCCTGAAGGCGATGGCGGTGGCGGCTGGCGCTGCCGCACTGGCGGCGCTCGCAGGCTGCCCTGCGGACTCGACCGCCCCGACTCTCTCATCCGCAACGGGCCGCTACGACGCCGGGCAGTACGAGCGTGCGCTCTCCGAGGGGGAAGCTGTGGCGGCGCGAGGACGTGCCCATGAGCGGCCTCAGGCGGAGCTCGTCGCCGGCATGGCTGCGTTCCAGCTCGACCGCTTCGATGCCGCGGAGCGCCACTTCCTGGCGGCAGAGCGATCGGGAGATCCCGGAATCCGCGGCCGTGCGCGGGTCATGCTTGCGAACATCCGCCTTGAGCAGGGCCGCACCGACGACGCCGCGGCCCTGTTCGAGTCGGGGGCAGCGGACCTCAGCGGCCCTGACGCCGAGAAGGCGCGCCGCTACGCGTCGATGGCGCGCGATGGCCAGCTTGGCACTGGAACGCATGTGGCTGCCCCTGCCGCCGCGGCGGTCGCCACGCGCCCCGCAAGTGCCGCGTCCCCACCGGTGCCGCCCGTGGCTGCCGGACCCGGGCCTGTGGCTGTGCCGGCAACGGGAGCGCCAGCGCCTGTGGCGTCCGCCGGGCAGCGGAAGGTTCAGCCGGCGCAGCGTCCCGCTGCAACGACGGCTGCTGCCGCGCCCGCCGGTCAGGCGAGCGGCGTCTTCACGGTGAGGGCCGGCGCGTACACCAGCGATGCGGCGGTGCGCCGCAGAGTGAAGGCGCTCGCCGCGGACGTGCGAAGGGCCAAGTGCCCTGCGCCGCACATCGCCACCGTCACCACAAAGGACGGAGACACGCTCTACGCGGTCCGCATCGGCACCTTCAGGTCACGTGCCGAAGCCGAGGCGCTGCTGAAGCGACTTGCACGCAAGGATCTTGCGGTGGGCGCGATCTAGACGGGATGCGCGTGGCGCTCCGCGGCGCTGCCGAAGCCAGGCGCCGGCCATCACGCCGCCACGCACGCGCGCTCACTCGTCACGGTTGATCATGAAGGTGGCGGTGCGCCCGAAGTACTCGCGCATCTGCGACAGGTGGGGCTCCGGTATGCCGGCGTCCGCAAGCGCCCCCTCCATGTGGGCCAGCCATGCGTTGCGCTCGCGCACGCCGATCGCGTAGGGCATGTGCCGCATGCGAAGCCTCGGGTGTCCCTTGCGCGCGCTGTAGTCGTGCGGACCCCCGAAGTACTGGATGAGGAACTCGGCCTGGTTGCGGATCGGCTCCTCGAGGTCAGCGGGGAACATCGGACGCAGGAACGGATCGCGGTCGATGCGCGCGTAGAAGGCGCGCGCGATGCGCCAGAATGCCTGCTCGCCGAGCGCGGCGTAGATCGTCGTGGCGGGCTGCTCCATAGAGGGCAGGTATCGTAGGAGCATGGCACATCAGGGCCCTGATG
The DNA here is from genome assembly GCA_018882625.1 of Phycisphaerales bacterium. Taxonomy (GTDB): domain Bacteria; phylum Planctomycetota; class Phycisphaerae; order Phycisphaerales; family SM1A02; genus ZLKRG44. The sequence goes on from VERO01000153.1 coordinate 2,360, forward strand.
CCGGCACGCCCATGACGTCGCGACACCTCGACTCGCGTCGCTCCTTGGCGTGGCGGAAGGTCGCATGCGCGCTCGCCTGCGCCTGTGGCGCGGCGGCCGCCCGTGCGGATAGTGCGCCCGCGCAGCAGTCCGGTGCGAGCCCAGCAGTGCCACCCGCCGCACCCTCCCTCGTCACGCCGATCCCCGCGACGGGCGCAGTGCCGGCGATCGCCGACCGCGCCGCGCTTGCGGTGCCACGGGAGCTCGTGCCTGGCGTCTCCGCCACGGAGTACGAGCGCCGCGCGAAGGCACTGAAGGCAAGCTGCTTCGGCGGCCGCAAGGGTGCGACGCGCGCCCGCGGCATCACGCAGATCTCGGACTGGACGGATCCCACGTCATGGCCCGTGCTCTGGCGCGTGCTGCGCAACGAGGCGGATGACGTGCGCCTTGCGACGCTAGACCACTTCGCCGCGCAGGGCGGGCTCGGCGAGGCACAGCTTGCCGACCTTGCCATCCGAGACGAGGATGCGGCGGTGCGGCACGAGGCGTCGCGACGCATCCGCAGGCCCGCGGGACCTGAGGTTCTGGCTGTCATCGACAATGCGCTCCGCGCACCGCAGCATGCGATCGCCAACAATGCCGGCATCCTTGCGGGACGCGTCGACGCGTTCGCCGCCATCCCGGTGCTCATCTTTGCGCAGGCGACCGCAGACGATGCCCGCACGAAGGAGGACCTCGCCTGGATCGCGATCGCGACGCGCCAGAGCTATGTCGCCAACGTGGTGCCCATCGTCGGCAACGGCAGCGGCGCCTTCCAGCCGGTGATCGGGTCCGTCGCCACCGGTGTCGTGATGCGTGTGCAGGATGCGGTGGTCTACACCTACCGCGCCGACGTGCACAACGCGCTCGTGTCGCTTACGACCCGAGAGTCTGGACAGTCGACTGCCGACTTTGGCTGGGACATGGCGCGCTGGTGGACCTGGTTCAACACCGAGTTCGTGCCGGCGCAGCGCGCGAAGGCGGGCCTGCCGCCCCGCGATCCGAGTCCGTAGCGGCCGTGTCGCACGGCACGCGCAGCCGCAACCGCACGCCGCCTCATGCCGAGAGGGCACGGGCGAGGCGCTCGTAGTCCTCGTTGGTGTTGTATGGCGCAGCCGAGAGGCGCACGTGCCAACCCCCGAAGTCGATCACCGGGATCTCGATGCGGTGCTCGTCGTGGAGCCATGCCTGCATCTCGGCCGCAGACGCAAAGCGCCTGCGCAGCGCACTAGGCACGCGCACGCAGGCCATCGAGCCCAGCAGCGTGTCGGCATCGGACTCCACCAGCGGAGACTCGCCGAGCCTCGCGCACAGCATGTCGTGCGCCCAGCGCGCGAGCCGCCTGTTGCGCTCGCGAAGCGTGCCGCCCGCCGCGGAGACCGTGAACTCGATGGCGTCGCCCGCGCAGAGCCACGGCGCGGGATCGAATGTCCCCTGCCAGTCGAACTCGTCCGCGAATGACCGGCCGAGGTGATGGCTGATCACCGGCGGGTGCGTGCGGTCGCGCTGGCGCTCGGCGGGCACGATCACCGCACACCCCTTGGGCGCGTAGCACCACTTGTGCAGGTTGCCGCACCACCAGTCCGCGTCGATGGCACTGACATCAAGGGGGATCATGCCAGGAGCGTGCGCGCCGTCCACGAGCGTGAGCGTCCCGGCCTCGCGCGCGCCGCGGACGATGTCGGCGATAGGCAGCACCAGCGCCGTTGGGCTCGTCACCTGGTCGATCACCAGCATCCGGGTGCGGGGCCCTATCCCGCCAAGCACACGGGACACGATGTCCGCGCTGCACCTCACCGGCCACGGGATGTCCACGATGTCGATCTCCGCACCGCGAGTGACCGCGTGGTGGTGGATGCACTGCCTCACCGCGTTGTACCCATGGTTCAGGAAGAGGACACGGTCGCCGCGCCGCCAATCGACCGCGGCGAGCGCACTGTTGCACCCGGCCGTGGCGTTGGTGATGAAGCCTGTGCACTCGGGCCGAGACCCGAGGAACTCCGCCACCCGGAGCCGCACCTCGCCCATGAGCGCCGGCAGGCGCCTCGCCAGCACCTCGATCGGGCGACGCTCGACGTGCGCACGCCACCTCATGCTCGAAAGAAGCACGGGCTCAGGGACCGATCCGAATGACCCGTGGTTCAGGAAGGTGATGTCCGGGTCGAGCTCCCAGAGGTCTGAGAGCAGCCTTGGGAAGGCCTCTTGGCGCGCTGGGGATCCGATCGGCATTCCGAAATTGTCCCTCAACCGCCCGTTCGTGTCCTGATAGGCTAACATTACCCGTACAAATCTGGAGACCGCAGACCCCCGCCGCCGATACCGCATGCATGATTGCACTTGCGAAACCACACGCCTTCGCCGCCACAGCGAGCGACCCGATCGTCCGGACAGGACCCGGCGGGGACTTCGTGACCCTAGTGGTCGACACCCCCGAGGGCCTCATCTCGATCCGTGACCGCGTTCCCCTTCCCACCACCGGACCCGCACCGAGAATGAGGCCGGTCATCACCGCAGAACCGACCGACTGGATCGACCGCATCCTGGGCGTCTGCCGCATCGGGCGTCGCCACATCCGCTCCGGGACGCATGCGCCCCCTACCCACGACACGACACCCATCCACGAACCTCACGCAGGGACACACCATGAACCTCACACCCAAGCAGCTCCGGATCTTCAACCTTGTGCGCCAGTGGCGTCACGCGAAGGGCTACTCGCCCACGATGCAGGAACTGGCCGACGAGCTCGGCGTCAGCAAGGTCACGGTGTTCGAGCACGTCGAGGCCCTCATCGAGAAGGGAGCGCTCCAGCGCGACCCGAACAAGGCTCGCTCTTTGTCGGTGGTTGAGGAGGCAGTGCCGCCTGACGAGGAGGCTGGCCTCACGTTCCCTCTCGTCGGCCGCATCGCCGCCGGAATGCCGATCGAGAAGTGCGCAGAGGACGAGTCGCTCAGGCTGTCGGAGATCTTCGGTCCGCAGACCGCGCGGCGCGGCGACATGTTCGCGCTGCGCGTCGATGGCGAGTCGATGCGCGACGAGGGAATCCTCGACGGCGACTACGTCATCGTCGAGAGGCGCTCGACCGCGCGCAACGGCGACCGCGTGGTGGCGCTGCTTGAGGGCGGGGAGACCACGCTCAAGACCTTCTACCGCGAAAAGGATGGCATGATCCGGCTCCAGCCAGCCAATCCGGAGTTCAAGCCCATACGCGTACGCGACTGCCAGGTGCAAGGCATCGTCATCGGTGTCATGCGCCGCTACTGAGCGCGGGCGCGTACGGAATGGGGCGGCCAGGATTCGAACCTGGGTCACTCCGATTATGAGTCGGGGGCTCTGGGCCGCTGAGCTACCACCCCAAGGCGCAGGATCGTAATCGCCTATCAGCAGTGAGTCGCCTACGCTCGGTCCATGGCTGATTTGGCGGACCAATCCCGCGGTGCGGCCTGGATGCGCCGGTGGCTCGTGGCTGCGGGCATCTACAACCTGCTGTGGGGATCGGCAGTGGTGCTGGTTCCGGATGCCCCCTTCGCCGTCGCCGGCCTTGAGCCCCTGACGGGCACCGCGCGCGCCATCTGGCAGTGCCTCGGCATGGTGATCGGCGTGTACGGGATCGGCTACATCGCGGCGAGCCGTGCCC
>VERO01000154.1 GCA_018882625.1 Phycisphaerales bacterium
TTCGCTGCGGAGGGCCGCCCCGGGTTCCAGGGGATCACCTCCGTGACGATCGCACGACGGTCCGGCGGCGGAGTCGTGAGGCTCGAGATGTCGCGCAGCCCCATCATCGACATGTGCAGCGTGCGCGGGATCGGCGTGGCCGAGAGCGTGAGCACGTCCGCCGTGAGCCTGAACTCGAGCAGCCGCTGCTTGTGCTCCACGCCAAATCGCTGCTCCTCGTCGATCACCACGAGGCCAAGGTCCTTGAAGGCCACGTCCGCGGAGAGCAGCCGGTGCGTGCCGATCACGATGTCCACCTGCCCGGCAGCAACCTCCTGCAGGATCCTGCGCGAGGCCGCATCGCCCTTGAACCTGCTCACGCTCTCGATCCGGAACGGGTAGGCGCGCATGCGCTCGCGAAAGGTCCGCTCGTGCTGCTCCGCAAGGACCGTCGTCGGCACCAGCACCGCGACCTGCCGCCCCGAGTCCACGGCCTTGAAGGCCGCACGCAGCGCCACCTCGGTCTTCCCGAAGCCGACGTCGCCGCACACGAGACGGTCCATCGGGCGCGTGCGCTCCATGTCCCGCTTGGCGGCGACGATCGCCGCCGCCTGGTCGGGCGTCTCCTCGAACGGGAACTCGGCCTCGAACTCGCGCTGCCACTGCGAGTCCTGGGGGTAGGCGATGCCCGACACGGACTCGCGCACCGCCTGCACCCTCAGCAGCTCTCCCGCGAGATCCCTGATCGCCTCCTCGACATCGGCCTTCACCCGCTTCCAGCGCTTGCCCCCCAGTGTCGAGAGCTGCGGCCTCGGTCCGCCCGCGCCCACGTAGCGCTGCACGAGCACCACCTTCGATGCGGGGACCAGGAGCGTCGCCCCGCCCTCGTACTGCAGCTCAAGGAACTCCTCGCCTTCCGCCCCGCCGTCAGCGGTGCGCAGCCGCAGGTACTTCGCGATGCCGTGGTCGCGGTGCACCACGAAGTCGCCCGGATCGATCTGCAGGAACGCCTCGCGGGCACGCGCGCCCGGCAGTCCGCGCGGCGCAGTCCTCGCTCGCCGGCGCGCACCATGCCGGTGGAGGATCTGGTGCATCGGCACCAGCGCGACCGGCCCGCCTTCACCCTCCCACACGAGGCCCTCGCGCAGGTGCCCCTCGATGACGGCGACGCGCTGCCCAGCATCCGTGCCGCCATTGGCCTTCAGCGCAGCGTCGACCAGCTCCTGCGCGCGCATGCGCTCGCCCGGCGTATCGCACAGGATGAGCGTGCGGCCACGTGCCGCCATCGCCACCGCGTCCGCGACGCCCTCACGCGCATCGTCCGCAAAGGGCGGCAGCGGCCGCATCGGGAGCTGCACGGGCGATGCGCCCGACGTGGCGACCGCAGACAGCTGGATGATCCGTCCACGCCGCTGGAGCTCCGCGACCACCTCGCGCATTGGCCAGACGCCGCGGCCGTCAAGCAGGCGTTCCTCGTAGCCGCGCGCCTGCTCGGCGATCTCGGCGAACTCGGCGAGCACCGAGACCGTGCCCTCCGGAAGCAGGCCTGCCACGCTCACGGATCGCTCGTCGAGGGCCTCGCCGGTGGCGCGCACCACATCGACGCGCTCGACCGCACGGTCGCTCGCCTGCGTCGCAAGGTCCACCTCCTGGATGCGCTCGATCTCGTCGCCGAAGAAGTCGATGCGCACGGGCGTGGGCGTGCCCGCCGGGAAGATGTCGACGAGACCGCCGCGCACCGCGAAGTCGCCCGGCGACTCGACGGCCTGCACCCGCTCGTACCCCGCGGCCGCGAGCCACGCGGACAGCGCGGGAATCGACTCGCGGGCACCGCGCACGAGCGACCGCATCGTGGCATCCATGTCCGCCGCACCAGGCACGCCCTGCATCAGCGCCACTGCAGGCGCCACAATCACGCGCGGCACGCCATCGCCCCCGCTGACGAGCTGGCGTACGAGCGCAATGCGGTCGGCGTACTGGGCGGACGCTGCGGCCGACTCTCCGGCCGCCTGCTCGAGCGCGGGCATCATGGCCACATCGGCGCCGAGCCATGCCAGCGTTGCGAATGCGTCATCAGCCTCGTCAAGGTGCGCTGTCACCAGCACCATGCAGCGCGGCGCATCGGCGCGCGATGCCAGCGCCGCGGTCACGAGGCACGCGCCCGACCCCTGGAGACCCGTGGCGCCGCTCACGCGGTCGCACGATGACGCAAGCGCCGACAGGCGATAGTCGGTGGCGATCGCGCCGATGGGCATCGCCTGCCCCTGGCCATCGCGTGCGCGGTCGCTCAAGCGGACTGGCCCGCAGCGGCGAACGGGCGGACCCTCTCGAGGGTGGCTGCACCAATCCCCTTCACCCTGCGGAGCTCGTCCACGGATGCGAAGGGGCCCCGCTCCGACCTGTCGCTCACGATGCGTCCGGCGATGGCGGGCCCGATGCCGGGAAGGAGCGCGAGCTCCTCGGCACTGGCGCGGTTCACGTCGACAAGTCGCGGCGCCACGACCCTCGGAGGCGAACCGTCGCGCGCGTCACCAGCCGGCTGCCGCGGCGGGACCGTGGCGCACAGGGCGGCAGCCACCGCGACGAGCGATACCGCGCCCATCCGGGGCACGGACGGGAAGTCGCACGGCCTTGTCATGCGCCCTTCCTCTCCGGCACCGGCGCCGCAGGAGGCGTCCAAGGACCGAGAGGCTGCCGGAGCCGGCGCCGGAACGAGACGAGACGCCCCAGGACCGGCTTCGGCGCGAAGTTGCGCTCCGCGGCGCCGAAGGCAGGCTCGCCACCTGCGTCATCTCGAAGGCGGTGCCATGCCACCAGCTCCACGTGAGGCTTGGACATCGCGATCGTCAGCGCACGGGTCGCCCACGATGCCTGCGCATCTGGACTCCATGGGGCTCGCCACACGCCACCATCAGGGACCGGTGAGCTCGGCGCGCCGAACTCCACGAAGACCTTCTTCTGCAGCGGGAGCATGCGGTCGAGCAACGCGGAGAGCTGGAGGAGGTCACGCACCGAGCGACCCCCGCGCGACTCGCCGATCTCGAGATGCACATGAAGCACATCGATGTGGATGCCCTCGCTGATCAGGGAGACGATCCACCGCCATGGGCCAATGGGCTCATCGACCTCGTGCATGCCATCTGCAAACGGTTCCGTGACCTCAAGCAGGGTGGGCGCGTTGCGCCTGACGCCGCGCACAGCGACCGCAACCCTTCGGACGAGGTCGTTGACCTGCCCGACGCTCAGCCCGTGACCATGCGACACGTGGAGCCCGCGCGCCAGGCTCCACAGCCCCACGTGCGTGCTCAGCTGCCGGGCCGCCGCTTCGGCGAATCCCCAGACCGCATCCCGAAGGGCACCGTGATCCCCGCGACGCTTCTCGAGCCACTCGGGCAGGCGCCCGGGAGCGAGATCGACCACCGGGCCGAGCACGGTCCGCTTGCCCGCAGCGACCGCCCAATCGAGCCACGCGATCGCATCGGCGAAGTCGTAGGCGCCGGGCTCCGGCTCGATGGCGGGCCAGTCGAGCGGCACGAACACCACATCCACATCCGCGCCAAGCAGCGGTGCGCAGCGGGCAGGCGGGTCGGATGCGTCGATGCGCATGCCAAGCACTGCGCTTGACGCTGCCCTGCTGCCGAAGCGCCGGTGGATGAGCACCTGCCCATGCGCCACCGCAAGCCGCTCCCCTGCATCGATCGCCGTCGCAATCGAGCGCCGCGCCGCGGTCTCGGCAGCTGCCGGGTCAGTGGAGGTCATGGCCTCGGTGAAGTGGCGCCGCGCCCTGTCGAGCTGCGCAAGCGCATCGGATGCGCTCGGGTGGTCCCACACCTGCCACTCCTCTGCCTTGGCGATCACCAGCTTGATGCGCTGCCGTGCGATCTCGAGGGAGAGCCGGTAGGGGTCATCACGCTGCTGCAGCAGGCACGTCTGCACCATCATGCTGCCCATCGGTCCGGCGTCCCACGGCACGCACAGGGCAATCGCGCCGGAGTGCTCCGTCTCCACCGCAAGCTCGCCGCGGCCCGCATGGACCGAACCCCCGACTGGATGCTCGTCGACGCCCAGAAGGCGACACCGCCCCGGGTCAACGGGCGCAGCCGCCGAGTCCTGGCTGACCGTGAAACGCATCATTCGGGTGAACAGGGTGTGCGAGTGTAGCGGTGCCCAGACGCATGCCGGTCCTCGACATGCCCTTTCGCATGCGCGCACGCGGCGCACGCCGTGGGCGAGACGCGCACCGCCCGACTCGTACACTTCCGCGCCATGGACAGGCATGTGATGCAGACGCGCCGCCCGCCGTCGTCCCCCGCACCGCGCGTCGGGGCTGGAGCGGGCACTGTTTACTCCACGCAGCTTCCGCTGCCGGGCCGACGGCAGGGCAAGGTGCGTGACCTGTACCAGCTTGAGCCCGACCGCGAGGGACCGCGACTTCTTGTGGTGGCCACAGATCGAGTGAGCGCCTTCGATGTCGTGATGCCGTCGGGAATCCCGGGCAAGGGCCGGATGCTGACGGCGATGAGCGCGGCGTGGTTCGGCCTGCTGCGCAGCCGCGGCATCGTGCGTGACCACGTGCTGTCCCTTGAGGTTCCCGACATCGGGATTCCCGATGCGGTGCGCGCATGCCTCGAGGGACGCGTCATGGTGTGCCGCGCGGCGAGCGTCGTGCCGATCGAGTGCGTGGCCCGGGGCTACCTTGCCGGAAGCGGATGGGCCGAGTACCGCGAGCGCGGGACCGTGTGCGGCATGCCGCTGCCTGCAGGGCTGCGCGAGTGCGATCGCCTGCCCGAGCCGATCTTCTCGCCCGCGACGAAGGCCGACGTGGGTCACGACGAGAACATCTCCTTCGACCGCGCATGCGAGCTCGTGGGCGGTCCCCTCATGGAGCGGCTTCGCGACCTCACGCTGAGGATCTACCGCGTGGCCGCCGATCACGCCGCGAGCCGCGGACTGCTGCTGGCCGACACCAAGTTCGAGTTCGGCCATGCGCTCGGACCCGATGGCGCCCCATCCGATGGGCTGATGCTCGTGGACGAGGTGCTGACGCCTGACTCGAGCAGGTACTGGCCTGCGGAGGAGTACGCGCCAGGACGCGACCAGCCGAGCTTCGACAAGCAGTTCCTGCGCAACTACCTGCTTGGGCTTGTCTCGAAGGGACTGTGGCGCAAGGAGCCGCCAGGACCGCTGCTTCCTGCCCAGGTTGTCGAGGGCACACGCGCGCGCTACCTGGAGGCTCTCGACCGCCTCTTTCCGGGCACGCCGCTGCCAGGCACCTGACTGCATCGCCCCAGATGCGCGTGCGCGCCCGGAGCGCGCCCTGCGGGACGGAAGCCGGCCAGCCTCACTCGCGAAGCGCGGCCTCGCACACGTTGCGCAGCAGCATCGCCACCGTCATCGGGCCGACGCCGCCCGGCACGGGCGAGAGCCACCCCGCCACCTGCGCGGCCACCGGATCCACGTCGCCCACCGTCCGCACGGTCCCGTCAGGGCCCTGCACCCGGTTGATGCCCACGTCGACGACCACAGCGCCTGGCTTGACCCACTCTCGCGTCACGAGGCCAGGGACGCCAGCCGCCGCGACGAGCACATCGGCAGACCTCGCGAGGTCCGGCAGCTCCCGCGTGAACTTGTTCGCGCTGATGACGGTGGCCTCCTCGCGCATCAGGAGGACCGCGATCGGCTTGCCGACGATGTTGCTCGCGCCCACGACCACGCACCGCGCGCCCTTGAGCGCCACGCCCGTCGACTCGATCATCTCGAGCACCGCGAGCGCCGTGCAGGGCACCAGGCTCCGTCGCCCGTACACCACGTTGCCGATGTTCGCGGGGTTGACGCCCTCGATGTCCTTGTCAGGCGCAATGAGCGACTGGATGCGCTCCATGTCGATGCCTGGGGGCAGCGGCATGTGCACCATGATGGCGCGCACGGCGTCCTCGGAGGAG
>VERO01000155.1 GCA_018882625.1 Phycisphaerales bacterium
CTTGGGGTGCTTCGCGAACGCGTCCGACAGCGTGGTGCCGCTCTCGACGTCCTCGCACACCCCGAGCAGCACCGTCTTGAGCTTTCCGGGCTTCTGCTGCTGCTCGAGGATCTGGAGGGACCGCAGCAGCGGGAGGCCTGCATCCTGAAGCGTCGAGAGCTGGCGCGTGAAGGTCGTGAGCTTCTTCTGGCTGACCTTGCCGAACGAGAGGCTGATGCCACCCTTCTTCTTCTTCTTGCCGCCCTCGCGGACGACCTTCGTCCCCTTCTTGTCCTCGCGCACCGTCGACGGGAACAGGCCCTGCGCCTTGATGCGCTGGACGGCCTCCTCGCTTGACGTGGCCTCGATCGAGCCCTTCTGGCTCTTGCCGGCCGAGTTGAGCGCCTCGTACTGGAACGTTGGCATGGTTCGGTTCTCCGTTCAGCCGCCGGTCGGATCAGTCCTCGACGATCGTCTCGCGGACGACCTCGTCGATGGTGGTCAGCCCCTCGAAGATGCTCAGAAGGCCGCTCTCGCGAAGGGTCCTCATGCCGCGCCTGCGCGCCTCGGCGCGCAGCGCCGATGTGGCCGCCTCCTGCATGATCATCTCGCGGATCTGGTCGTCGAAGGCCATGATCTCGTAGATGCCCATGCGGCCCTTGTAGCCGCTCTTGTTGCACTTCTCGCAGCCGCGGCCGCGGAAGAACTTCTTGCCCTGCACGTCCTGCTGCCTCAGCGCCAGCTCCATGAGCTGCTCCTGCGTCGGCGAGAACTCCTCCCTGCAGCCGACGCAGATCTTGCGCACGAGACGCTGCGCCACGATGCCCTCCACCGTCGCCGTGAGGAGGAACGACTCGATGCCCAGGTCGATCAGGCGCAGCACGGAGCTCGGCGCGTCGTTGGTGTGGAGCGTCGTGAACACGAGGTGGCCCGTGAGGCTCGCCTGGATCGCCAGCTGCGCGGTCTCGAGGTCGCGGACCTCGCCCACGAGGATGATGTCGGGGTCCTGGCGCAGGAAGCTGCGCAGCAGCTTGCTGAAGGTCAGCTCCTGGTCCAGGTTGATCTGGCACTGGATCATCCCGTCGATGTCGTACTCCACCGGATCCTCTGCGGTGAGGATCTTGGTGTCGACGGTGTTGAGCTCGTTGAGCGCGGCGTAGAGGGTGGTGGTCTTGCCTGAGCCCGTCGGTCCGGTGACGATCACGATGCCGTTGGGTCTGGCGATGAGCGCCCGCAGCTTCGCAAGGTCGTCCGGCCGGAGCCCCACGCGCTCGAGGGACAGCTGCACATTGGAGCGGTCGAGCACACGCATGACCACCGACTCGCCGAACATCGTCGGGAGCACCGCGACGCGGAGGTCGACCGGCTGCTGGTTGACCACCAGGTTGATGCGGCCGTCCTGCGGAAGCCGCCGCTCGGCGATGTTGAGGTTCGACATGACCTTCACGCGGCTGACGATGGCCAGCGCAAGGTGCTTCGGGGGCGGCGTGAGCTCGTAGAGGACGCCGTCCACGCGGCAGCGCATCTTGAACTCGTCCTCGAAGGGCTCGAGGTGGATGTCGGAGGCGCGGTCGCGGATCGCCTGCAGCAGCACGAGGTTCAGCAGCCTCACGACCTGGTTGTCGTCCGCCGCGCTCTCGAGCGACGCGAGGTCGATCGAGTCTCCGCGGCCCTCAAGCGCCTTCAGCGCGTCCGACTGAGAGGACGAGTCCGCGTACAGGGCACTGAGTGCGCTGGTGCCGCTCGGGGCCCCCGAATAGCGCTTCTTGATGATCTCGTCGATCTGCTCCGGCGGAGCGACCACGGCGCTCACCCGAAAGCCCATCAGCAGCTTCAGGTCGTCCACCGCGCGGTAGTTGTCGGGGCTCTTGAGCGCCACCGTCACGGACTTCGATCCCGGGTCGAAGGCCACGGGCACGATCTGGTAGGTGTTGGCCGTCTCGGGCGGGATTGCGGCAAGCACATCCTCGGAGATGCTGTTGATCGACACCTCCACGAACCGCATGCCCGCCTGTCCGGCCACCGCTACGGCGATGTCACGCGGCGTCACGAGACCCATCTCCACGAGCACCTCGCCAAGCTTCTTCTTGAGGGACGGCTGCTTGGAGAGCGCAGCGTGCACCTGCTCGCGCGTGACCTTGCCCATCTTGGTCAGCACGCGACCGAGGCGCCGCCCCTTCATTTCGGACGGGTCGAGGTCAGGCATACGTCCAAGAATACGCTGACGCTGCGGTGGCTGTTCCCCCGATGGGACGCTTCTGACACGCGACACCTGACCGGTGTCGCTTTATCTCAGACCTTGACGTCCTCGGCATCCCACTCCGCCCGGCCGACCGATCCGCCCGCACGGTGCACCCGGTCGCGCAGGTCGCCGGGGTTCCGTGCCTTGTCGATCATCTCTTCCGCCGAGATGAGGCCCTTGCTGAAGTGGCCCCACAGGTTGTCGTCAAGGAGCTGCATTCCGAACTTCTTGCCGGTCTGGATGGCCGAGTCGATGCGGTAGGTCTTGTTCTCTCGGATGAGGTTGGCGATGGCGGGGGTCACCACCAGGAACTCGTGACCCGCCACGCGCCCGGGCTTGTCCTTGCGGACCAGCAGCACTTGGCTGAGCACCGCGATCAGGGCGACCGAGAGCTGGACCCGGATCTGCTCCTGCTGGTTTGTGGGGAATGCGTCGATGATGCGGTTGATGGTGCCCGCCGCGCCGGTCGTGTGGAGGGTGCCGAACACGAGGTGGCCCGTCTCTGCGGCTCGGATCGCAGCCTCGATCGTTTCGAGGTCGCGCATCTCGCCGACGAGGATCACGTCGGGGTCCTGGCGGAGCACGCGCTTGAGCGCCTCGGCGAAGCTCGGCACGTCGACATGCACCTCGCGCTGGTTGACGACCGACTTCTTGTGGTAGTGGTAGAACTCGATCGGGTCCTCGACGGTGACGATGTGCCGCTCGAGCGTGATGTTGATGTGGTCGATCATCGTCGCCAGCGATGTCGACTTGCCCGATCCCGTGGGTCCCGTGACCAGGAAGAGCCCGCGGGGACGACGGATGAGCTCGCGGCACATCTCTGGCAGTCCGATGTCATCGAACGAGAGCAGCTTGTTCGGGATCTGCCGCAGCACCATGCTGATGGCCCCGCGCTGCTTGAAGATCGACACGCGGAAGCGCGCCTTGTCCTTCCAGGCGATGCCGAAGTCTGAGCCGCCGACCTCCTGAAGCTCCTGCTGGTTGCGCTCGGGCGTGATCTGCTTCATCAGCGACACGGTGTCCTCGGGCTCGAGGCTCTTGGTCGCGAGCCTCTTGAGGCCGCCGTGAAGGCGCAGCGTCGGTGGGCGCCCGATGGAGATGTGGATGTCGGACGCGCCAGTGCTGACGCACGTGTCCAGGAGGCGGTCCATCTGCATCGCCTGCACCGACACTGACGGGTTGCTGGGTCCTTCTGAGGCCATGGATGCTCCTTGCGTGGGACTGGATCGGCGTCAGGCCGCGGCGATCTCCGCCGGCGTGAAGCCCTCGATCTGGGCGAACTTGGCGATCTCCTCCGGCGTGGTCATGCCCTTGAGGATCTTGATGCGGCCATCGCCGAGCAGGCTGCGCATGCCGCCGCGGATGGCCGCTGCGCGCAGCTGCGAGACCGTGGCGCGCTGGAAGGCCAGGTCGCGGATCTCGGCGTTGAGCACCATCATCTCGTAGATGCCGCGCCGGCCGCGGAAGCCGGTGTTGCTGCACGCGGGGCATCCCTTAGGGGCAGGCTTCATGATGGTGCCGCGCGCGATGTCGTCCTTGCTGATGCTCACGAGCGAGCAGAACCTCGGGTCGGGACTGGGGTCGGGCTGCTTGCACTTCTCGCACAGCATGCGCACGAGACGCTGCGCCAGGATCGCCTGGACCGAGCTGGCCACCAGGAAGGGCTTGACGCCCATGTCGACGAGACGTGTGCACGCGCTCGGCGCATCGTTGGTGTGCAGGGTGCTGAACACCAGGTGTCCGGTGAGTGCCGCCTGGATCGCGATGTCGGCGACCTCGCGGTCGCGGATCTCGCCCACCAGGATGATGTTGGGCGCCTGGCGCAGCATCGACTTAAGGATCGCGCTGAAGGTCAGGCCGATGGATTCGCGCACCTGCACCTGGTTGATGCCCTTGAAGTTGTACTCCACCGGATCCTCGGCGGTGATGATCTTCATGTCGGGCCGGTTGAGCATGTCCAGCGCCGAGTACAGCGTGGTGGTCTTGCCGGAGCCGGTCGGCCCCGTCACCAGGAAGATGCCGTTGGGCCGGCGGATCACCTTGTTGAACACCTCGAGCGTGTCGCGCTCGAGCCCCAGGTTCTCGAGGCCGATGCGCACCGAGTCCGGCCGGAGGATGCGCAGCACCACGCTCTCGCCGTGGTAGGCGGGGCACGAGCTGACGCGGAAGTCGACCGGGACGCCATCCACCGGCAGCTTGATGCGGCCGTCCTGAGGGACGCGGCGCTCGGCGATGTTGACGCCTGCCATCAGCTTGAGTCGCGCCAGCAGCGCACCCTGCATGCGCTTGGGGATGTTGTCGCGCACGATGCACTCGCCGTCGATGCGGTAGCGCAGCACGACGCGGTCCTTCATCGGCTCGATGTGGATGTCCGACGCGCGGCTCTTGACCGCCTCGATGATGATGCGGTTGGCAAGGCGGACAATGCCCGACTCCCCCGCCCCGTCGACGTCGATCGACTTGTCGACCGAGCTGTCGACGCTCTTGTCGACGGTCACGTCGACCGAGTCGGTGACGAGCGGCTTGTTGTCGAGCAGGGGCTTCTCCGCCGCTCCGCCGTCGACGAAGGACTTGATCTGGCGTCGGCTGGCGATCGCCGTGTCGAGCTCGCATCCGAGGCGGAAGCGCAGCAGGTCGAGCAGCTCGAGGTCCATCGGGTCGTGGATGAGCAGCTTGAGCCGGCCGCCCTGCTTGGACAGGGGCAGCACCATGTGCTTCTTGACGACGTCCTCGGGAAGGAGCGACAGCGACACCTTGTTCGAGTCCTCCGGACGGTCCAGGTTCAGGAACTCCATCCCGAACTGGTGCCCGAGCGCCTTGGCGACGTCCTCCTCGCTGCAGGCGCCGGTCTCGATCAGCGCCTCGCCGAGGCGCTTGCCGCTGCCGCGGCACTTCTCGAGCGCGGCCTGGACCTGCGCGTCGGTCACCGTCTTCCAGGCGACAAGGACTTCACCGAGTTTCTGTCTGACCTTTCGTGCCAAGGGTCCGCGCTCCGTGGGGAAACCGAAATCCTACACTGCGCGGCCCTACAGGAGATACCCCAGATGCAGATCGCGATGGTCGGACTCGGGCGCATGGGCGCAAACATGGCGCAGCGCCTCATCAAGGCAGGACACTCGTGCGTGGTGTACGACCGCAGTGCGGCCGCGGTTGCGGACCTCGTGAAGGCGGGCGCCACGGGCGCCAGCAGCCTCGCCGATCTCGTCAAGAAGATGAGCGGGCCGCGTCACGTGTGGCTGATGATCCCGGCTGCCTACGTCGACTCGACCATTGCCGAGCTGCAGCCGCTGCTCTCCAAGGACGACTGCATCATCGACGGCGGCAACTCCTGCTACATCGACGACATTCGTCGCTCCAAGGCCCTCGCCTCAGCCGGCATCCACTACGTGGACTGCGGCACTTCGGGTGGCGTCTGGGGACTCGAGCGCGGCTACTGCCTGATGATCGGCGGCGACGCTGCGGCGGTGAAGCGCCTCGATCCGGTGTTCAAGGCGCTCGCCCCGGGGCGAGGCGACATTCCGCGCACGCCCGGGCGGGAGCGGATGGGAGGCACCGCCGAGGACGGCTACCTCCACTGCGGCCCATCCGGCGCGGGTCACTTCGTCAAGATGGTCCACAACGGCATCGAGTACGGCCTGATGGCCGCCTATGCCGAGGGCCTCAACATCCTCAAGA
>VERO01000156.1 GCA_018882625.1 Phycisphaerales bacterium
GCGCTGGCTCGGCGGACTGCTCACCAACTTCCGCACCGTGCGCGACCGGCTCAAGCGGCTCGAGGAGCTCGAGGGCCTGGTCGCCAGCGGCGAGATCAAGACCTACTCCAAGAAGATGGAGTCGCAGCTCGCGCGCGAACTCAAGAAGATCCACCGCAACCTCAACGGCGTCCGCTCGATGACGCGCCTGCCCGGCGCGATCGTGGCGATCGACACCAACCGCGAGACCAATGCGCTGCGCGAGGCCAAGAACCTCGGCATCCCGACGGTGTGCCTGATCGACACCGACGGCGACCCTGACTTCGCGGACATCCCGATCCCGGGCAACGACGACTCGATGCGCTCCATCGACATCATCGTGCGCGAGCTCTGCAGCGCCGTGACCGAGGGCAAGACGCAGCGGCAGACCTCGGCCCCCGAGGCCGCAGGCGAGACCGATGCCGCGGCCGCTCCCGCGCCGCGCAAGCGCTCGATGCGCTCGCGCTTCCGCATGGATGAGCCCGTGGCCGCCGGCGAGGCTGCCGCCGCCGCTGGCGACGCCGCTCCCGGCGCAGAGCCCTCCGCGGGCTGAGCCCACGACCCCCGAACCACGACCCGAGGACCGCACATGACCACTGCACACATCGATGCGAAGACCGTGATGGCGCTGCGACAGAAGACCGGGCTCGGCTTCGGCGACTGCCGCACCGCGCTGGCCGAGACTGGCGGCGACATGGCCAAGGCCGAGGCGCTGCTGCGCGAGAGGCTCAAGGACAAGATGGACTCGCGCTCCGACCGCGCTGCAGGCCAGGGCGCTGTCGCTGTCGCCATCGAGGGCGGCAAGGGAGCCATCGTCGAGGTGCGCGCAGAGACCGACTTCACCGCGCGCAACGACGAGTTCGTCGCGATGGTGAAGGACGTGGCGAAGATGGCGCTCGCGCTGCCCGCCGGCGAGGCCGCCGCAAGCGATGCGATCACCAAGCGCGTTGACGACATTCGCATCAAGACGGGAGAGAACATCTCCTTTGGCCGCGGCGTGGTCTACCACGGCGGTCACTTTGGCTCCTACGTCCACCACGACGGCAAGCTCGGCGTGCTGATGCAGTACGAGGGCGAGCTCGATGCGGAGACGGCGAAGGGCATCTGCCAGCACATCGCGGGCGCGCTCGAGCTGCCTCAGGCGGTCGACGAGAGCGGGCTCCCCGGCACGCTCGTCGCGGAGAAGAAGGCCCAGGCCCGCGCGGAGGCTGAGGCCACCGGCAAGCCCGCCCCGATCGTCGAGAAGATGGCCGAGGGCAAGGTGCGCAAGATGATCGACGAGCTCACGCTCGTGGGCCAGCCGTACTGCTGGGACGAGAAGAAGCGCATCGGGGAGCTTCTCCCCAAGGGCACCAGGATCCTCGCCTTCGCCCGCGTGCGCGTCGGCGGCGGCAGCTGAACTGGCGGACGGGAGCCTTTCCCCGGCCGGGGCTGGGCGCCGCAGGGCGCTGGGGTGCCTCATGGACGCCTGCCAGCGTGCGTCTCTGGCGGCATGCGCCGAAAGTTGGCGGGCTCCGTGCCCATGCACGAATGACTGGCGACGGGTGGCATGAGTCAGCGCGTGCGTTCGCCACCGTCACGCGTGGCGAACGAGGCCTGCGCCGGGCCTTGGGTACGGGACTTCAGGTCCGGGCAGCGTGCCGGTGTTCCGAACAGCAGCGGACACTCGGCGCAGCGGCTGTCGCGCACCACCTGCTCGCATGGCTGCGCGCCGCGGTGCCCTTGAGACCAGCACCGCGGCGCGCGGCATTTCTGCGTCGCACCAGCCGGACAGCGCACGCGGCGGGCGCAGCGCCGCCTCCCCAGGTGCGCCCGCAGGCGTCAACCGCCCATTGCAGCGCGCGGCGCGTCGCGCTTGAGCTCATCGGCGAGTAGTCGCGCGATGCGGTCCTGAAGCTGCTTGGCCTTCGACACCGCGGCCGGCTCGGTGAGCCCGTTCGCCAGCACGCTGAACGCATAGCGGCGCCCATCGGGAGCGGTGACGTAGCCGGAGAGGCAGCTCGTGCCGTCGATGTAGCCCGTCTTGCACTGCACGACCGCGTGAGCCGGATCGATGTCGTTCATGCGCTTGCGCACCGTGCCGGTGCGGCCGTTGACGGCGAGGCTGTCGGCGAAGACGGGTCCAGCCCCGGGCTCGCCGGCGAGCGCCACCAGCCAGCGCGTCATGCCGTCTGCGGTGACGCGGTTGGCCCGCGAGAGCCCAGACCCGTCGCTCACCGCGAAGGTCGCGGCAGGCTGCATCCCGATCACGCGGGCCAGCGTCTCGTGGATTGCACGGGCACCATCGGTCCAGGTTCCGGCCTGCCCGGTGCGCGCATGCGCGATGCGCTTGAGCAGCGCCTCGGCGTACATGTTCTGGCTGTCGACGTTGCAGCGGGTAATGACAGTGGCCAGCGGGCTCTCGATGACGGGACCGACCGTGCGCCCCGAGGGCGCAGGATCCCCCGCCACCGCCGCACGGGCACCGCCCACAGCCACTCCGGCAGCCTTGAGCCGCTCGGCGAGCAGCAGCGCGAGGCTCGAGGCAGGATCCACCAGCGCCACCTCCACGGGTTCCACATACGACTGCCTCACGTTGCCGTGCGCAGTGAGCGACCCGTCCACCGGACTCACCGCAAACCAGATCGAGTTCCTGTCGTTCTTGCGATTTCGCGAGGAGGCCCGGTTGCGGATGTCCAGGCCGGGTATCGCAGGCTCCATCCGCGAGAGGTCCGGTGCCCCGCCAGCCACATGCTGCGGCCAGATGCGCAGTGCGTTCACGTGGAAGTTGATGCCGCTCGGCGGAGTGCAGTAGGACTCGCCCAGCTGGTCCTTGGGCCACACGGGATGGTGACCTTCGCGCGCGAAGATGCGGTCGTCGGCGATCACCTCGCGCACCGACGCGATGCCCGCGGCGGACACCGCCCGCACCCATGCGCCCACGAGATCCTCGACCGTGATCCCCTGCTTCACCGTGCCATTGGGCAGCGTCATGGTGGACTCGGCGAGGAGGGCCGGGTCCGCGAAGGCCGGATCGCCGTCGCCCACGATGACGAGACGGTCGCCGTCGAGCACGAGCCGCGTGCGGAATGAGAAATCCGCGCCGAGCGTCAGCAGCGCAGCGCCGGTCGTGACGAGCTTCATGTTGCTCGCCGGGACGAGCGGCTCGCCCGCCAGGATCGAGACCGAAGGCAGGGAGCGCGCCGCGGTGTCGCCCGCACCGTCCATGCGACGCACGCTCACCGCGATGCGCGCCTTCTTGAGGCCGGTCGCCGAGACCGCACGGGAGATCTCGGCGCCGAGGTCGGCATGCGCGCACCGCATGCCTGTCGCGAGGGCAAGGGCCGCAGACGCGGCGGCGAGCGCCATCCTGGCGCGGATGAGTGGGGTCATCATGACTCGTCTGTATCGGACAGGCGCTGCAGCTCGGTTTGGGAATTGGCGTCGGCGCCGAGGGGGATCTCGCGCAGCGCGATCTCCACGGAGGCATCGGGATCGTCCTGGCGGATCTCGACCTGCTGGTTCCGCGCCAGCTCGAGCAGCGCCAGGAACAGGCCGATCATCTCGCCGCGCGTCCGGCCCTCCATCACCTGCTGCAGGGTCAGGCTCCGGCGCGTGGCGCGCCCGAGGCGGTCCACGATGTCCGCCTGGTGCAGGCTGATCGGCGTGTCGTCGTACTCGACGCGGTGATCACCAAGCCGAGTCAGGTCGACGGCGGCGATGATGCGCTCGAAGGCCTCCACCAGGTCGAGGATGTGCGCGTCCTCGATCTCGATCGACTCCTCCTCCCCAACCTCCTCGGGCTCGTCGCCACCGTGACCGCCCGCCGGCCAGCGCCGTGCGCTCTCGCGGCGCAAGGCATCAAGCGACTCGGCTGCGGTTCGGTAGCGCTGGTACGAGAGCAGCTGACGCACGAGCTCAAAGCGCGGATCTGCCGCATCGAGCGCATCCGTCGGCGAGTCGGAATCCCCTTCGCCAGCCTGGCGCGGCGCGAGCGTGCGGCTCTTGATCTCGACGAGCGTCGCGGCCATCACCAGGAACTCGCCAGCGAGGTCGACATCGATGCGGTCGATCTGCTTCAGGAACGCGAAGTACTGCTCTGCGATCGTGTGGATGGGGATGTCGCGGATGTCCACCTCGGCGCGCCGGACCAGGAAGAGCAGCAGGTCTAGCGGACCCTGGAAGCTCGACAGGCGCACCTCGTAGTCGTCCTGAAGGGGCATCGGCGGAAGGTATCCGGTAGCCTCCGTCCAATGCCCGTTGCGGCCAACGAGGAGACCCGCTTCATCGCCGAGGCCCTGGAGGCGGAGGCCTCGAGCATCCGGGCGATCGCCGACCGTGTCAGGCATGATGCCCGGACGGCGGAGGACTGGACCCGGGCCGTGGAGCTGCTGAGCGGGTGCACCGGCCTCATCGTGGTGGCGGGCATGGGCAAGAGCGGACTCGTGGGCGCCAAGATCTCCGCGACCATGGCAAGCCTCGGCCAGCCATCCCATGTTGTCCACCCCGCCGAGGCGGTGCACGGGGATCTCGGCCGCATCCGCCGCGAGGACGCTGCCCTGCTGCTCTCCTACAGCGGCGAGACCGAGGAGGTCGTCAATCTCGCCCTGATCCTCAAGGCCGATGGCGTGCGCCGGATCGGCATCTCCTGCCGGGGCGACACCAGCCTCGCGAAGGCGTGCGATGCCCACCTGTCCCTTGGAGACATTGTGGAGGCGTGCCCGCTCAGGCTCGCTCCCACCGCATCGACCGCAGCCATGCTGGCCGTGGGCGATGCGCTGGCGCTCGCGGTCTCGCGCCGTCGCGAGTTCACGCATGATGACTTCCGTCGCCGCCATCCTGGCGGCCTGCTTGGCGCTGGACTCAAGGGGATCACGGAGGTGCTGCGCTTCCGGGTCGGCGACAACCTGCCGGTGGTCGCGGACACATGCTCCGTGCAGCAGGCGCTCGCAGCGGCCGGCGAGGGACGCCGTGCGGGTGCCCTCATGCTGGTCGACGCCCAGGGCCGGCTCTCGGGCATCTTCACTGACGGGGACCTGCGCCGGCACCTCAATGCGTCAGGCGTTGCCGTGCTGCAGCAGCCCATCGGCGGCGTGATGACCAGGCACCCGTGCACCCTCCCCTCGGACGCGCTGGTGCGCGACGCCGTGCGGCTCGTGCGCGAGCGGAGGCTCGACGAGATCCCGGTGGTGGATGGCGCGGGGCGCCCGATCGGCCTCGTCGACGTCCAGGATCTCATCACCATGCGGGTCACGGAGGCATAGCCATGGAGACGTACGTCAGCGAGATCGACGGGGACATCATGATTGTGGTCGCGGACGGCGGGCTCAACTCGAGCACGGCGTCGCAGCTCGCGGACTCGGTTCAGTCGCTCCTCAAGGGCGGCATCAGCAAGGTCATCCTCGACTGCTCACGGCTTGAGGTCCTCTCGAGCACAGGGCTCGCGTCCCTGCTGCTGCTGCACCACCGCATGCGCAAGATTGGCGGCGACGTGAAGGTGGCGGGCCTGCGCGGCACGCTCATGCAGGTGGTGCGCATCTCTCGCCTCGACCGGGTGTTCGACTGCCATGCGGACGTCAGCGCCGCGAGGCTGGCGTTCCGGCCGCCTCACGCATCGGGCTGATCCGTCTGGACTGCGGCGGGTCACGCCAGGCGAGTCTCACTCGCCGACTTCGAGGTAGGTGTAGCCCGCAAGGCCGCGCTCGTACGCGCGCACCAGCGCCTGGCTCTCCCCGACCGTCATCTGACGCTGGCGCACCGCACGCTCGCACTCGCGTCGGATCTCGGCGGCCAGCCGGCTGGCGTCGAACTGCACGTACTGCAGCACCTCGCGCACCGAGTCGCCCTCGACGATCTCGTCGATCCACCACTGGCCATGCTCATCGAGCTTGACG
>VERO01000157.1 GCA_018882625.1 Phycisphaerales bacterium
CTCATGCGCGGATGCCCAACTGGACATCCCAAGGCTGGTCGCGCGGGACCCGAGGCGCGCGCACTCAGAATGCCTTCGAGAAGTGGCCGCGGACGTCGTCGAGGAACCGGGCGATCTGCCCCTGCTCCACGGGCGAGGAGGCCACCTCGACCTCGCTCTGCCAGAAGTCGAGGAAGCCCAGCGCACGCGAGTCGTCAAGGTCGGGGATCGTCTGCCCTTCCATGCGCGACTCCCCGCGCTCGCTCTGGCGCTTGAAGTCGCTGATGCGATCGGAGTCGCTGCGGTCGCGCTCCTTGCCGGTGGCAAGGCGCTCGCCCATCTTGCTCCACTTGACGACCCACTCCTCGATGTACTTGCCGCGCTCCGCGGGCGGGAGGTTCACGTAGTTGCGTGCCCCGTCGGCGAGGATGTCCTTGGCGAGCACGCGCGCATTCTGCGTCAGCTGCGCGCGCACGGGACCCTTCACCCCGGCGAGGAAACCGGCCCACGCCGCGCTCTCCGCGCCATCGGCGCCGCGGAAGCGATCGCTCAGCTCCAGCATGAACCTCATGCGCTCGTCAAGCGGCAGCGTATTGAAGTCATCGAGCGCCAGGTAGCCGAGCACGTCGTCGACGGGCGAGTCGAAGATCGACGGCGGCTTGCGCCAGCGCACCGAGTTCCACCACCACAGCCCGCCCCCAGCTGCGGAGAGCGCCAGCAGCGCCACCAGCGCAACCGTCAGCTCACGCCTGCGCCGGTCGACCCACCATCGGATGTCATCGAGGTCGATGGCCATCACCCGTGCAGGATAGGGTCCGGGACTGGCCGGCCACCGCGCAATCCGGCATCATGGCGCGCCCTCATCCCCCGCCATACCCATCCCCGCCATCGACATCCTCCAGATCGGCGTCCCGGACGGCCGTCGCCGAACCATCGATGTAGACGCCGTTGCGCGGGTTGCGGGTGCCGGGGTGCCGGTCCTGGCTGTCGAGCAGGAGCGGGAAGACGCGGCGCTCGTCGTTCTGGATGAAGGCCGTGACGAGCCGGGCCTCGAGCTCCGTCCTCGTGCGCGCACGCGCGCCCTCCGAGGTGCTCGGGGGCAGCGCGAGCAGCGTCTGGATCACCTGCAGCTGGATCTCCGGCGTGTAGCGCAGGAGGCCGGGCAGGTAGTTGTAGCTCGTGCCCACCAGGCGGTTCGAGGGGTCGCCGTCTGCCGGGCAGTACCAGATCTCGCTCTGCGGATCGACGTAGTCCGCCAGCATGAGGGGAAGCCCGCCCTCCGGCCCGTCATCGGTGGCCACGGGCAGGAACTCGCACATCGGCAGCGGCTGCCCGCGGAGCGAGCTGCGGTACGACTCGAGCGCCGTGAACTGCTGCCGCAGGTTGCTCAGGCACCCCGCGTTCTTGGACTCCATGCGGACGGACCTGAGCGACGGCACGGCAATGCCGACGAGGACGCCGATGATGCCGATGACGACCAGCATCTCGACGATCGTGAAGGCGCGTGTCCTGATCAGGCGCATGCCGCCGTCATCGTACGGCGGCCGCCTCGCCGTTCACGGCAAAAACCGCATCGACGAAGCGATCGGCGTCGAAAGGCTCGACGTCCTCCGGACGCTCGCCGAGCCCGACGAGCTTCACAGGCACGTCGATCGCGTCGCGGATCGCGATCACCACACCGCCCTTGGCGGTGCCGTCGAGCTTGGCCAGGAAGATCCCCGAGACGTCGACGGCCGCCGCGAAGGCCTTCGCCTGCGCGATTGCGTTCTGCCCGCTGGTCGCGTCGAGCACTAGCAGCGTCTCGTGCGGCGCATCCGGGATCCTCTTGCGGATCACGTCGCGGATCTTCACGAGCTGCCGCATCAGGCTCTCCTGGGTGTGCAGCCGGCCTGCCGTGTCGACGAGCAGGACATCGACTCCACGCGCGAGCGCCGCGGCCGTCGCGTCAAACGCCACCGCTGCGGGATCCGCGCCAGGCGCACCTTTCACGATCTCCACGCCCAGGCGCTGAGACCACGTCTCGAGCTGCGCCACCGCACCCGCGCGGAAGGTGTCCGCGGCCGCCAGCAGCACAGTGCGGCCCGTCTCGCGGATGCTGCGGGCGATCTTGGCCACGCTGGTGGTCTTGCCCACGCCATTGACTCCGACCACCAGCACGACGGTGGGCCTCGACGGCGCGAAGCGGATGCCGCCAGCCTCTCCCTCAGGACGCGCGAGCCTCGCCTTGATGCTCCTCTTGAGCCATTCCATCGCATCCTCGCCGCGCGCCACGCGGCCGGACCGGAACTCCTCGCGCAGGCCATCGGAGATCTCGCGCGCCGCCTTCACGCCCACATCGGCCGCGATCAGCGTGCGCTCGACCTGGTCGAGCAGATCCGGATCGAGCGTGCGGCCGGAGAGCAGGGAGCGCAGCCCGCCGCCGATCGCGTCGCGCGTGCGCGCCAGGCCCCGCCGGATCGCGTCAAGAGCCGCCTTGAACATGGCCGCCGCTCCGTGCCCGCTCCGCCACCCGGTCGAGCACTGCATTGATGAAGGATGCGCTCTTCTCGGTGCCGAAGGCCTTGGCGAGCTCGACCGCCTCGTCGATCGCCACGGCATGCGGCACGCCGCCGTGCGTCATCTCGTAGTGCGCCAGGCGGAGGATCGACCTGTCGATGGTGGGCTGCCGGTGCGTGGGCCACTCGGCCGCGAACTCCGCCACGGCACGGTCGGCATCGGCGTGGCGCTCCCATGCGCGCGTCGCCAGCGCGAATCCGGGTTCGATCGACTCCGGCGCGAGCTGGCACGAGTCGGGATCGGCCTCCGCGCCCGCCGCGCCGCTCGCCTGCAGCGCGAGCGCCGCGCGCACGAGCTCGGGCTCGCCGGAGCGACCGCAGTCGAACTGGTAGAGCGCCTGAAGCGCCGCCCGGCGGCGGTCATGCATGGATCCGCGCGTCACGCTCATGCCCTTGCCTGCGGAGCGCTGGCCGCGTGCCGGCGCACTGCGAGCGCCGCGTCGATGGCAGCATCCATCGCCTCGCCGCCCTTGTTGCCCTTGGCGCCGCCCGCACGCGCGCGCGCCTGCTCGATCGTCACGCACGTCAGCACGCCGAAGGTGACGGGCACGCTGTGGCGCAGCGCCACCTGCATGAGCCCATGCGCAACCGCGTCGCTGATGTAGCGGTCATGGCTTGTCTCCCCTGTCAGCACGCATCCGAGCGCGACCACCGCATCCACGTCACCGCGTGCGGCGATCGCCTGCGCCACCATCGGCAGCTCGAAGGCCCCCGGCGCGGACTCCTCGACCGCGAGGGCGCCGCCGCGCGCCTGCAGCGCCGCAGCCGCACCGTCGCGCAGCGCTCCTGTGACATCCCGGTGGTACGCGCTCGACACGATGGCGATGCGCAGCCCTGCGGCGTCGCGTGTCGGGCGGCTCGTGGCGTCGCGTGCAGTCGATGGTGCGTCGGGTCGCATGGGCTCTCAGGCGTCCCGCGTGGGGACAAGGGGTCGAATGGTAGCCTCGCTGCCATGAGCGGCGCCGCGGGACGGGTCGTGACCGCCCTCGAACTCACTCGCCTGTCGATGGCCTTCGGCGCGATCGCCGACCTGTGGCTGATCGTGCTGCTCGCGCGCGCAGACCCCCGGTACGCCTTCATGCCGGCGCACTCGCTGCCGCTGCCGCTTTCGCTCGCGTGCGCGGCCATCGCCGCCATCGGGCTCTTTGCATTCGGCGCATCGCTCAACGACCTGCTCGATGCGCGCCATGACCGCGCATTCGCGCCGCAGCGCCCGCTGCCGGCCGGCCGGATCCGTGGCGGCCAGGCGCTCATCGTGGCGCTGGCCTCGCTGCTGGCGAGCCTCGCCGCGTCCGTCATCTTCGGGACCGGCGGGCTCATCCTTGCGGTGATCGTCGCGGGCCTGCTCCTCCTCTACAACGCTGCCGCGAAGCATGTGCCGGCGGCTGGGCTCGTGACCATCGGCGTCGCATCGGCGGCCACGATGATGATCCCCAATGACCAGTTCACGTTCACGCTGCCGGCATGGCTCACGATGACCCATGCGACCGCGATCGCCACGCTGGTGTACGTGCTCGACGGCAAGCGCCCCCAGATCACCGCGCGCGCCGGAGTGCTGGCCGGCGTCGGGTGGCTCTTCTGGAGCATGCTGCTGATCGGCGCGGGCGTGGCGCGAAGCCCTGACACCGGCTACTGGCCTGCCGGTTCCGCCTGGTGGGCTCCAGCGCTGCCCGCGGTCGCCGCAGCGCTCTTCGGCATCGTGGTCGTGCGCAAGGTCCGGCGCGCGAAGAGCCCCTCGATCGCCGCCGAGAAGGTCGTCCGGTACGGAGCGCTCTGGCAGGCGCTCTACGCGGCCACATGGCTCATCGCGTGCGGCCTGCACAGCGCGGGCCTCGCGCTCGGGGCATTCGCGGGGCTCGGGTTCCTTGCGATGACGGTGCTGAAGGAGACCCTCGGGTCCTCCGGTCGGCCCCTTGAGTGGCGCGGGTAGCCAGCCACACCAGCTGGAACGTGGCGCGCATGGCACGACGCGCGGCACGCGCGCGGTCCGGGCGCGCATCGCGTCGCACTCGTACGATGCGCGCCTCATGGGGCGCACCGCCTTCCGATCACGCCTTGCTGCGGCTGCGCTCGCGCTGCTGTGCGCCGGCGCTGCGGGTGGGCAGGCTCCCCAGCCGCCCGCCCTCCCGGGCACCGGGGGCGAGCTGCGCGACGTGCCGATCACCGGCGACGGGCTCGGCGGATTCGTGATCCCCGTGCGCCCAGTCGAGAGCGACATCCGCCTGGTCGGCACCACCTGCTGGCGCTGGACATCCGACGACACCCTCCGGCTGCAGCTCGAGGGCGATGTCAAGGTCGAGTTCGCGGGATACGCCTTCGCATCGCGCAGCGCCATCGTGTGGATCAACCGGATCCCATCCGCGCAGGGCCTGGTCAACCAGATCGCCGTCTACTTTCCTGAGGTCCATGAGCCGACCCGGCGCGCTGGCCTCGGCGCGAGCGGCTCGGACCTGTTCGTCACGGGCTCGACGCGCGGCGAGGTCGTGCTCTCGTGCGTGCTCCCGACCGAGGGGGCGCCGCCGCCAAACCCTGCGCTGAGCCGCGGCGCATCACGGCTGCGCGACTACCTGGTCAAGCTCGCCAAGGGCGCACGCCTGCGCACGCAGCCTGTGGTGGAGAGGCCCATCGTGTCGCCGGAACCGCCGCTGGCGCTGGACGCGCCGATCGTGCCGCCAGCCCCGCCGCCGCCGCCTCAGGGCACCGTCCGCAAGTGGAGCGATGCGCAGGCGATCTTCAACCCCGAGGGCACGATCGCCTTCGCCGGAGGGGACGTCTCGGTCGACACCAAGGAAGACATCATCACCATCACCGGATCGGTGATCGTCGAGTACGAGACGCGCAACGCCACCGCCGCAGGCGGCGAGATGCAGCTCTCCGCGGAGCGCGCCGTGATCTTCATGCGCGAGGGCGCGCTCGAGTCGATGGGCGGCACCGCGAGCCAGCTCTCGGCCGCGGATGTGCTGGGCATCTACCTCGAAGGCGATGTCGTCGCCACGGACTTCGAGTACACGCTGCGCGGGCGCCGCGTCTACTACGACCTGCAGGAGAACCGCGCCGTGGTGGTGGATGCCGTGCTCCGCACCTACACGCGCGACGGGGTCGCGCTGTATGCGCGCGCCGCCGAGCTGCGGCAGGTCGCCAAGGACGACTTCGTCGCCGAGGGCGCGCGCGTCTCCATGAGCGAGTTCTTCACGCCGCACCTCTCGATCGGCGCGGAGCGCGTGACCATCACGCAGTCTCCCGGCGATGCGAAGGGATCCGTCATCGAGGCCACCCACATCACGGCGCGCGCGGGAGACACCCCGTTCCTGTGGTGGCCGTACCTCAAGGGATCGCCGCAGGACATCCCGC
>VERO01000158.1 GCA_018882625.1 Phycisphaerales bacterium
GGGGGGGGGGGCGAGGGGGCGGGCCGCGCTGGGAGCACCGCCGATCCCATCTTCGGGTCGATCCGGTTCACGTGGACGTCGACGGTGGCGATGCGGTCGTCCTTGGCGAAGACCATCGTGGCAGTCTCCCGGCGGGCATCGATTGCGGTGCACGTCCATCCCTGAAGCGCGAACGCGTCGCGCATGCGGTCGGAGGTGTCCGAGATGCTGCGCAGGTCGCCGCGGCAGACCACCCTCACCCGGGTGAGCACGCCATCATCCCGCTCCACGTCCGCTGTGGTGAGCGCCTCCATGCCCGGCGGGATCGGCACGTCGCTCTCGAGCACCGTCGCGGGCAGGCCGCTGCAGGACGCGACCGCGGCGCACGCTGCAGCGAGCATGATTGCGGCATGGCGGCGCATCGATCCGATCAAATGTAGCCGCCGCGACCGCCTCGCGGGCGGCACCGATGGCACGAGGATTCGAGACCCACGCCCGCACCGTCTCCGCGCTGACGCTGCTCTCCCGCATCACGGGCCTTGCGCGCGATGCGGCGATGTCGCGGATCTTCGGCGTCGGGGTGGCGATGGACGCGTTCGCATTCGCGTTCATGGTGCCCAACCTGTTCCGGCGCCTCTTCGGCGAGGGCGCGCTCTCGTCGAGCTTCCTCCCGATCTACACGCGGCTCGATGCTCAGCGACCCGAGGTGGCGCGGCCACTGGCGTGGCTCGTCCTCTCGCGCACGGCCGTGATGCTGGCCGCACTCACGCTGCTGGGCGAGGCGATCCTGATCGCCGTGTGGCCGGCCCCGGACAAGGAGGCTGCGACCCTCAGTGCGACGCTTGTCGCGATCCTTCTGCCATACATGCCGCTGGTGTGCGTGGTGGCCCTGATGGGCGCGGTGCTGCAGGCGCATCACCGGTTCGGGCCGACCGCCGCGAGCCCCATCATCCTCAACATGGCGATCGTGGCGGCCGCAATCCTGCCGTGGGCGATCGGCAAGCCCGATGCGCTCGGGCCGCGCACGCACGTGGTGGTCGTGGCTGGGGCAGTGCTCGTCGCCGGGATCGTGCAGGTCGCCTGGAGCGCGCTCGCGCTGCGCGGCACCGGCGTGCGGCCGATGAAGGCGCCGCCAGAGGCGCGCGCGCCGTTTCGCGAGGTGATCACGAGGACGGTGCCGATGGCGCTCGGCCTCGGCGTGCTGCAGGTCAACACGTTCGTCGATGGCCTGATCGCGAGCTACCCGACCAGCATCGGCCCGACCATCTTCGGCGTCCCGTTCCCTCTCGAGAAGGGAGCGATGGCGGCCATGGGCTTCGCGCAGCGGCTCTACGAGTTCCCGCTTGGGGTGTTCGGCATCTCCGTGGCGACGGTGATCTTCCCGCTGCTGTCGCGGCAGGCCTCCGACACCCCGGCGTTCCTCGAGAGCCTCCGCAAGGGACTGCGCCTCACGGTCTTCATCGGGCTTCCCGCAAGCATGGGCCTCCTCATCGTGCGCGACCAGCTTGCGGCGGTCGTCTTCCAGGGCGGCGACTTCACGAGCGCCGACAGTGCGCGCGTCGGCTCCATCCTCGCCGGGTTTGCGGTGGCGATCTGGGCCTACTCGGCCAACCAGGTGCTGACGCGCGCCTTCTACGCGCGCGGCGATGCGATGACTCCGGTGAAGGTGAGCATGGCGATGGTGGCACTGAACTTTGCGCTCAACGTCACGCTGATCTGGACGCCCCTCAATGTCGCCGGGCTGGCGTGGAGCACCGCGATCTGCGCGATCCTTCAGGTGGTGGCGCTCGAGCGGCTGCTCGCGAGGCGCTTGGGGCGCGTGGTCGATGCGGATGTGCGCCGCAGCTGGCTCCGCACGCTCGCGGCCACGCTCGCGATGGGTGCCATCACAGGCGCGGTGGCCTGGTGGCTTCCCGACCAGGGATCCTGGTGGGACATGGCCGGCGTGCTCGTCGCGCTCGTCACCGTGGGCGCAGCCACCATGCTCGGCGCCGCGTGGGCGCTCCGCATGCCGGAGATGCGCTGGGCGCTCGGACGGCAGTCCTGATCAGGTGCCGCCGGCCGCAGGCTGCGCGGGTGCGCCGCCTTCGGGGGTCGACTTCGCCACCGGCTGCGCCGCCACAGGCACAAGCGTCACGGGATCGCGTGCGGGCAGCATCACGGGAGCCCCGATGCCGTACTCCGCGCAGAGCTTGGCCATGTCGGCGCGGCCCTGCGGATCGCCCTTGGCGATGTCGCTCCAGTTGCCCACGACCATGAAGGCCATCTGCTCCGGCTTGAGGTACTTCTGCGCGACGCGCTGCACGTCCGCGGCCGTGACCGCCTTCACGCGGTCGCGGTAGCCCTGCCAGAAGTCGGCGGGCCGGTTCGTCCACTCGTCCGTCACGAAGACGCCGAGCATCGCAGGCTTGGACGCGAAGCGCTGCGGGAACGTCTCGATGAGCGACGCCTTG
Source organism: Phycisphaerales bacterium (assembly GCA_018882625.1). Lineage (GTDB taxonomy): Bacteria > Planctomycetota > Phycisphaerae > Phycisphaerales > SM1A02 > ZLKRG44. Next base: position 2,433 of record VERO01000158.1, read on the forward strand.
GCGACCTCGAGCTCCTCGGCGGACACCGGCTCGGTGCGGATGCGGCCGATCTCGTCCATGATCAGCTTGATCGCCAGCGCCACCGTCGGGCTCTTGCTCTGGAACCCGGCGCGGAACGACCCGGCGTAGAACGGCTCCGGCGCGAAGCGCGAGCCTGCGCTGTAGGCGAGGCCCTCGTCGCTGCGCACGCGCTGCATGATGCGGCTCGAGAAGCCGCCGCCTCCGAGGATGTCGTTCATCACGAAGTAGGGGATCGCATCGGGGCTGTCGCGCTCGATCGAGCGCATGCCGATGTAGACCTTGCCCTGCGGGATGTCCTTCTGCGCGATGTACAGGCCGGGGACCGGGTCTGCCTTGGGCGCGCTCGGCGGCGCCAGCCGCTCCCCGCGCGGCCATCCGGCCAGGGCCTGCTCGAGCTTCCTCGCCATGGCGTCGGGCTCGAAGTCGCCGGTCACCGAGATGATCATGTTGGCAGGAGCGAAGATGCGTGCGGCCATCGCGCGCATGTCCGACTCGGTGATCGCGGCAAGGCTCGCGCTGGTCGGCTGCCGGCCCGCGTGGTGGTCAGGCCCCCAGAACATCATGCCCCACTCGCGGTCGATGATCGAGTCCGCGTCGTCGTTGCGCTGCTTGAGGCCCTCCATCGCCTCGTCCATCGCGACCTTGAGGCGTGCCGCCTCGAAGCCGGGGTTGCGGAGCATGTCCACGAACAGCTTCAGGCTCTCGTCGAAGTTCGACGCGAGGCAGTCGAGCGATGCGCTCGAGTTCCACTCGCCCACGCGCACGGACATGTTGGTGGCCATGAAGTCGAGCGTCTCGTCGAACTCGGAGGCGCTCAGCGCACCTGCACCGCCGCGGCGCATCATCGAGCCGGTCATCGACGCCAGCCCGACGCGGTCCGCAGGATCGAGGTTGGCGCCGCCCATGCAGGTGACCGACAGCGAGATCAGCGGGAACTCCGTGTTTGGCGCCATGTACACCACGGTGCCGTCGCTGAGCGTGCGGCGGTAGTCCGCGGCGCGGGGTGCCTCGAACGTGAGCGGCGGGTAGGTGAGCTGCTCGGGCCGGCCCGGGATGCCGCCCGCGCCCTTCGGGGCAGGTGCGGGAGCATCCGTGCGCGCAGGCGGTGCGGCACCCTGGGTTGCCGCCGCGCCGAGCGCGCTGGCTGAGGCGGCCGCTGCGCCGATGGCCAGCGAACCCGCCAGCGCGAGCGCCGGAAGTCGGCGCGCAGAGGTGGCGCGAGAGCGCGACAGGCGAGCCATGAAGCATGTGGCGATGCAGGATTTGCACAGTGTCATGAGATGTCCTTGTGGTGTGGTCCGGTGGCGATGCATCAGTTGCCGCTGCCCTGCGACTTCAGCTGATCGAGCCGTTGGCGCATCTTCTTGAGCATGAACTCGGCGAGGGGCCGTCGGTCGGGCGGCATCTGGCCCATGTTGGCCTCGATGTCGGAGATGCCGCGCTCGAGGTTCTCGACGTCAGTCTCCTGCGCGAGCTGCGCCGCAAGCGCACGCACGCGCGCCTGCATCGGTGCGGGCAGCTTGGCGAGATCGGGGTCCATGGGCTCGCTCGACACCCCAGCCTTGCGCGTGAAGGTGGCGACCGAGCGGTTGCTCGGCGCGAAGTACTTCCGCGCGACGCGCTGGATGTCGGCGCCTGTCACGGACTGCAGCTTCTTGGGCTCCTCGTTGATCTCCTCCCACCCGCCGAGCGCCTCCGCGTAGGCGAGCTGGATGAGCAGGAAGAAGTTCGTCTGCAGGCGCCGGTAGCTGTCGGCGGCGACCTGGTTCTTCACCTTCTGCAGCTCGCGGTCGGACACCGGCTCGTCCTGGAGCCGCTTGATCTCGTCGTACCACGCGCTCTCGAGGTCGAGCGGCGCGGCGCTCCCCTTGGTCTCGGCGGAGAAGCTGAAGCAGCCCGCGTACCTGCGGCTGTCCTGCCTGCACGCCGCCGATGACGCGATCTCCTTGCCCTCGACGAGGCCCTTGTAGAGGCGGCCCGTGCGGCCGTTGAGGATCTGCGCCATCATGTCGAGCGCGTAGCTGTCGGCGTGGCGGAAGGGGACGGTGTGGTAGCGGATCTCGACCTGCGGCTGCGCATCCACCTCCGCGTTCATGCGCATCTCGGCCTTCTGGCCGTGCTCGAGCGTGGTCACTGGAGGCACCGTGCCCGACTTGGCGCTCAGCCGGCCGAAGTAGCGGGAGATCAGGTCGCGCGCCTGCTTGGGATCGAAGTCGCCCACGATGATGCCGACGAGGTTGTTCGGCCGGTAGTAGATGTTCCAGTACCGCTGCGCCTCCTCCATCGTGTAGCTGTTGAGGTCGCTCGGCCAGCCGATGATCGGCCACGCGTATCCGCTCGACACCCAGAACATCGCGTCGAACTGCTCCTGGAAGATGCCCGTCGGCGTGCTCTCGGTGCGCAGCCGGCGCTCCTCGTGCACCACATCGCGCTCGCTGTAGAACTCGCGGAACACGCTGTCGTTGAGCCGGTCGCTCTCCATCCACGCCCACAGCTCGAGCTTGTTGCTCGGCACGTTGATGAAGTAGAAGGTGAGGTCGTGCGAGGTGAAGGCGTTCATGCCCGAGCCGCCCTCGCGCGTGTACACCTGGTCGAACTCGTCCTTGACGATCGATCCCCTGGACTTCTGCTCGGCCTCGAGCTGCGCGACCTGCGCCTCGATCTCCTTCGCGCGTGCGCCGCCATCGGGCGACGAGCGGTCGGCCTTGGCGAGGTCCTGCTTCAGCGCGGCGATGCGCTCCGCGTTGGCGCGGCCCTGCTGCGTGTCCATCAGCGACTTCAGCTCTGCGCGCATCTTCGCCAGCTCAGGGGTGTCGTTGGCGGGGTTCCACGGGTCGTCGATCTGGCCCAGGAAGTAGCGCATGTACTGCGTGGACCACGTGTAGTCGTTGATCGCGTCACGCAGCGACTTCTGGCGCGCGCGGAAGTCGGCGTCGCGGGCAGGGTCCTGCGTGCCGATGGTGTTCGTCCCCTTGAACATCATGTGCTCGAAGAAGTGCGAGATTCCGGTGATGCCTGGCCGCTCGTTGACGCTGCCGACCTTCGCGAGCCATCCGGCGCTCACGGTGTTGGGCTGGTCGGTGCGCGGCACGAGCAGGAACTTCATGCCGTTGTCGAGCGTGACGATCTCCGGCTCGACCTTCTGGGCGCTGGCGACGTTCGGCCAGCAGCACAGCGCGGCGAGGGCCGCCACGGTCGCCAGGGCTCGCGAGATCGTGCGTGCGGTACGGGATCGGATCGGTGCATGTCGGGGGCGCATGGGTCGGGTCTCCTGTGCAGCGCGGGCGCTGGACCCGTTGTTGTACGGCAGGTGGGCACCACCTGGAGGGGCGCAGGGAGCGGAAATTCCGCCTTCGCGCGACCAATAAAGGGCCAATGCCCCAGCTCCGGCATTGGCGCGCCCCGCGCTTGGGGATAAGG
>VERO01000159.1 GCA_018882625.1 Phycisphaerales bacterium
CCGCATACCCGCTTGTGCCGGGGCATGAGGTCGTGGGCAGCGTCGTGGCCGCGGGCCGCCACGTCACGCACCTCGCGGTCGGCGACCGTGTGGGCATCGGCTGGCAGCGCGGGGCATGCCTCCACTGCGATGCATGCTGGCGCGGCAACGAGAACCTGTGCCCGCAGATCCAGGCGACGTGTGCAGGCCACCACGGCGGGTTCGCCGACCGCATCCGCCTGAGCGGGGAGTTCGCGTTCAAGGTTCCTGCGCGGCTCGATGCGGCAGCCGTGGCGCCGCTGATGTGCGGCGGCATCACGCTGTACGGGTGCTTCCGTGCCGCGCAGCTCCATCCCGCGATGCGCGTGGGCGTCATCGGTCTTGGGGGCCTCGGCCACTTCGGCGTGCAGTTCGCGCGCGCCTTCGGCTGCGAGGTGACCGTCTTCTCGCACTCGCCCGCCAAGCGCGACGATGCGATGGCGTTCGGTGCCCACCACTTCGTGGCCGGCGAGCCGCCCGCGAACCTCAACGGCCGATTCGACTTCATCGTGAGCACGGCCTATGCCGACCTTCCCTGGATGCGGTACGTCGAGCTGCTGCGCGGCGACGGCACGCTCGCGTTCGTGGGCGTGCCCGGAGCGCCGGTCGAGCTGGCGGTGTTCCCGCTCATCGTGGGACGGCGCCGGGTGATCGGCAGCCCGATCGGCGGCCGCTGGATGATCGCGGAGATGCTCGAGTTCGCGGAGCGCCACGGCGTCGTCGCGCGCACCGAGGCCTTCGCGTTCGCCGAGGCGAATGCTGCCCTCGATCACGTGCGTCAAGGCAAGGCCCGCTACCGCGCCGTGCTCTGCCGCTAGCGCGGCGGCGCGGCAGGCCATATGCGCCTTCCATGCAGATTCGACTTTCGATGACGAATTTGCATGGTATGCTGGTCCGGCATGATTGGCCGTCCCGCCCATCTCGGCGCTGTTCGCCGGCTGCTCCGCTCGTTCCCGGCGGTCGCGCTCCTCGGCGCACGGCAGGTCGGCAAGACCACCTTGGCGAGGGAAGTCGCCACCGAGTTCGGTGGCCGTGCTCGCATATTCGACCTCGAGTCGGACCGCGACCTGCGCCTGCTCGCCGATCCGGAGCCCATACTCGCTGGCCTCCGTGGCCTCGTGGTGATCGACGAGGTGCAGCGCCTTCCCGGCATCTTCCCTCCCCTACGGCCGCTGCTCGACCGGACGCCGCTGCCGGCGCGCTTCCTGCTGCTCGGCAGCGCGTCGCCTGAGGTCTCCACCCGAGGCAGCGAGAGCCTGGCCGGCCGCATCGCCTTCCATGACCTTGATGGACTCTCGCTCGAGGAGGTCGGGACACCTGCCTGGAGGCGGCTGTGGCTGCGCGGCGGATTTCCGAGGTCATTCACAGCTCGCACGGAGGTCGCCAGCCGGGCGTGGCGTGACGCGTTCCTCCGGACATACCTCGAGCGCGACGTGCTCGACGTGGGACTCCGGATGCCACCGGCAGAGCTGCGGCGCTTCTGGCTGATGCTCGCTCACTGGCACGGGCAGCGATGGAACGCATCGGAGTTCGCCCGCGCGTTCGGCACGTCGGAAGCAACCGTGCGACGGTGGCTCGAGACGCTGGAGGGGTTCTTCGCGGTGCGCATCCTGCGGCCATGGGAGGCGTCGATCGCCAAGCGCCAGGTGAAGTCGCCGAAGATCTACATCCGCGACTGCGGCATGCTGCACGCGGTGCTCGACGTCGGCACCCTTGAGCAGCTGCGCGAGCGCCCGCAGGTTGGAGCATCCTTCGAGGGTTTCGTTGTCGAGCACGCAATGCACGCGCTCGGCGCGAGGGGCTCGGAGGGCTATCACTGGGCTACACCGCAGGGCGCCGAGCTGGATCTCCTCGTGGTGAGGGGGAATCGCCGCATCGGAATCGAGGCCAAGTGCACAGAAGCGCCGCAGGTCACCAGGTCCATGGAGATCGCCATGAGGGATCTCGGGCTCGACCGCCTCTGGGTCATCCATCAGGGCAGAGATCGCTTCGAGATGCGCCCGGGGATTGAGGCCCTGCCAATCACCGAGCTGCCGTCACTCCACGGACAGCTCAATCCACGCCGTGGCGCGCGCCACTCATGAGCGCGGCGCGATGCCGCACATCCTGACGAGGACTGCACGTTGAGAGGGCCGGATCTCACGTGCCCGGAGGCAGCTCGCGCACGTAGATGTTGGCGAACTCGACGGCCGACCCGTGGCTCTGCAGCCCGATCGGCCCCTCCGCGGGCACGCCCGGCAGCGTGGCGGACTCGATCACCTGCGTGCCGTTGAGCCACACGTCGAGCACATCCCCCTTCATCCGGATCCTGAAGCGGTTCCACTCGCCCACCGGCGCGTCGGCGGCGACCTTCGGCGTGCATGCGGCGCGCACCTCCGGCGGCATGCCCGCATCAGTGCGGTAGCCCCACACCTCGCCGCTGCCGCAGGGCCACATCCACATGTTGACCTGGCTCTTGGTGCTGCCGCGCAGGTAGATGCCGCTGTCTCGCTCGCCGACCGTCGCCGTGCGCACGGAGCCATCCGGGTTGCGCGCCTCGGTGCCGTCGGCGCTGAAGTGCGGACGCTGCGCCTCTCCCTGGTGGTCGCCGACCCACCGCCAGTCGGCGATCATCTCGAAATCCCTGAAGGAGCGCTCGCTCCAGAGGTCCTTCCCCTTCCCGTCGAAGGCGAGGATCCAGTCGCGCACGGTCCAATGGCTGCCTCCCACGGTCCCCGCCGCGGAGCCAGCCGCTGGCGACGACGCCGGTGGCGCGCCTCCACCCCGCTCCACCCACCCGCCGAGAGTGCCGTCGAAGATGGCTCGGAATCCCTCGTCCTCCGCGGCACGCTGGTCGGCCGCGATCGGCGGCTCCGCGGGCGGCAGCTCCTGGATCCTGATGCGCCGGAACCGGACCGGCGTGCCTTCGCTCTCGAGGCAGATGTATCCCGCACGTGGCGTGATGCCGGTGCCTCCGGACACCTTGGCGCCGTTGACCTCAAGAGCGATCGTGCCGTCGCGGCACGTCACCCGGTAGTGGTTCCACTGGCCCGCGCCCCTCGTGCGCCGCTCGCTCGGGAGGCAGCGCTCCCAGCCCGTAGGGTGCGGACGCTCCGGCGTCATGCGCGCGCCATGGATCGAGAAGATGTCGCCGTGACCCGTGTAGAGCGTGCGTCCCTGGCCGTCCACGTAGTCGGGCGTGAGCATCACCTGCACCTCGACGGACCGGGTGAACGGCACGCCGCGCGCGCACAGCGGATCGCTCCAGACGAAGAGACCTGCGTTGCCGAGCTCGTGCTCGTGCATCCACTCCATCTCGAGGATGAAGTTCTCGTACGCCCTCTCCGTGCGCAGGACGCCCGTGGGCACGCCGGAGCACAGGATGTAGGGCTCGCCCTTCTCGTCCTTCTTGACGGTCCACGTCGCTGGCGAGCCGTTCACGTTGATCCAGCCCGAAAGGTCCGTGCCATTGAAGAGGCTGACGGCCGCCAGCCCGGCCGCTGGAGGTGCCACTGCCTCAGCCGAGCCGGACGGGACCCTCGACGGCAGTGCACCGCCCTGCGGTGCGGACCGCGACACAGCCGACGCCGCCACGGCGCAGCACATCGCGATCGCACATGCACCAGTCACGCTGCAGCGCATCATGCGCGGCAGGCTACGTCATGCGGCGAGGACGCTCACAGCTCCTTGAGGCGGTGCTGGATCTGCGCCTTGAGGCGGGCCAGGATGCTCGAGTGCATCTGGCTGACGCGGCTCTCGGACAGGTCCAGCGTCATCCCGATCTCCTTCATCGTGAGCTCCTCGTAGTAGTACAGGATCACGATGAGGCGCTCGGAGCGCGAGAGACCCTTGGTCAGCAGCGACTGCAGGTCGGTGCGCGAGAGCTTCTGGAAGGGATCGGTCTCCCGGCCGTCCTCGACGATGTCGATCTCGCGGCCTTCCTTGCCCGAATCCGTGGAGCCCCACTTCTTGTTGAGGCTGACGACACCAACCGGCCGCGAGTCGCGCTTGAGCTTCTCGAACTCCTCGCCAGGCACGTTGAGGCGCTTGGCCACCTCGTCGTCGCTGGCCTTGCGGCCCGTCTCCATCTCGATCGACTTGCGCACCTTCTCGATCTTCGCGGTGCGCGAGCGCACCAGGCGCGGCACCCAGTCCATGGCGCGGAGCTCGTCGAAGATCGCGCCGCGCACGCGCTGCGCGCAGTAGGTCTCGAACTTGACGCCTCGGCTGGGCTCGAAGGCGTCGATGGCGTCCATCAGGCCGAAGAGGCCCGCGGACATCAGGTCATCGGTCTCGACCTCCGACGGCAGCCGCATCCGCATGCGCTCGGCCGTGAACTTCACGATGGAGTAGTAGTTCTCGATCAGCGCGTTGCGCACGCCTTCGCGCTCGGCCTGGTCGGCCGCAGGGCTCGAGCGCAGGTCGACGTAGCGCATCCAGAGACCTTCGGCCTCGCCGAGGTTCGACACCGGCGCGGGTGCGGCGGCTGGCTCCGGCCTCTCGGACGAGGTGGGCACGCGCGGTGTCGCACGCGGCCGCGACGCCACTCCCACACCGTCGGCGGGAGCCGATCCCGCACGCGCGCCGGCTGGCGCCGGCCGGGCGGACGCACGGCCACCGCCGGGGCGGGGCGCCACGGCACTTCCCGAAGCTCTGGACTTTGCGGAACCTGCGGAGGCGCCAGCCTTGGAGGCAGGCGCGCTCTCCGCGCGAGATCGAATCCTCGTCATACGGTCTCTCCTTGACCAAGTTGTCGCCCGAAGCACGCGCTTCGCGGCGTTGCCCGCATGCCGAGGCATGCGTGCGGCCTGCAGCATCCATGCCGCAGGGTTGTCCGCGATGCCATCCTTGGCCTCGAGGACTCCAGGACTATACAGGATGGCTTCGCGTGCGCGCAAGGCAAGCGGGAGCGATGCGCGACTCGTCCGAGCGGCAGAACAATCATCTCGGGAAAACTCAAGTTCGGCGCGCCACTTCACCGCGACCGGAGCGCCACAGTCACCCGACGCGCGGCAGCGCGAGGGTCAGCGCGCGCGGCGCGATCGTGAAGCTGATGCCGTCGCCCGGCAGATCCACCGCATCGCCGTCAAGCTGCAGCTTCGGCGCATCATGCGGCGCGCGCCACGAGACGCGCATCTCCCTGCCGCGCCGCATGGCCCATCCGGAGCGCGAGTACTGCGCGCGCCTCCAGCACGCGTACGCCCACGCCATCACATCCCCCGCATGACGCGCCCGCATCCACGCCGCATCAAGCGCGCCATCGGTCTCGTCTGCCGCACGCACCGGATCGATGCCCTCCGCATACGCCGGGGAGTTGGCGATGAGCAGCGTGCCCGGCGCACCGAGCGGCCACGCCGCGCCATCGACCTCGACGTCGATGCGCTCGCCGCGCCAGCGCATGGACTCGCGCAGGCCGGGCATCACGTAGCTCAACTTGCTGATGCCGCCGCGGCGGCGCTCGTGGAGTGCGTGGACGATGCGTGCGTCGATCCCGACGCCCGCCATCAGCAGGAACGGCTCCGCACCAGCCATGCCGACGTCCGTGGCCAGTCGCGCTCCTCGCTCGAGCGCCTCCGCAACGGTGGCGGGGTCGCGCGTCATCCCGTGGCGCCGCGCGAGCAGGTTCGCGGTACCGCACGGCAGGGGGTAGACGGGCGTGTCGGTGCCCATGACCGCACGGGCCGCAAGCCTCCTGGCGCCCTCGCCGCCCGCCACAACCAGCGCATCCAACCCTTCGAGCAGGTCTCCCCACGACTCTGCGGCGGGCCGGGTCGCCCACGCGGTGCAGTGATGTCCGCGGGATGCCAGGTGGTCGCGCAC
>VERO01000160.1 GCA_018882625.1 Phycisphaerales bacterium
CCGCCGCCGCGACATCGAGCCTCTCGACGCGCGGCGCGACCATCGCGAGCGAGAGCGTGATGCCCGCCGACGTCACGGCCGGATCCGCCGATGCCCACTGTCCGAGCGACTCGAACGCGCGCGCGGCGACCTCCGACGGGCTGCCGACCACCGCGACCTCGACCTCAGGCGCGGGAACCCCTGCAGCGGTTGCCTCAGATGCGATCGCAGCGATCGAGCGTCTCGCGGCCGCGAGCGCAGCCTCATCGGTGCCGGTCATGAGCAGTACGGGTGCCTCCGCGGTGATCACCTGGCGTGCTGCGGTGTCCGACGTGGCGCAGACCAGCCACCGCACCGCGCTCGCAGCCGCCCGCGCCAGCCACGCATCGGGGTCTCCGGGCAACGCGCGGCCGTCCGCACGGTAGAGCTCCGCACGAGGCGCATGACGGTCAAGGCGGATGAGCCCCACCGGGCCCGCAGCACGCGCGCACTGGTCGGCGAGCTGCGCCAGCCAGATGCCCGCGAGCGCGGGCACGTTGCCGACAATCACGATGTGCAGCGCATCGGCCGCTCCGGCCGGCGCCAGTCGTGCGCCACCGGGCGTCCCTCGTGCAGGCGCGGCTCCTCCCGAGCCCAGGTAGGCCCGCGCGAGATCGTCGATGTGGTCTCCCGCTCCAGCCATGGTTGGATCCTACGGCGACCCGCGTCCCGCCTCGCGCAGGCGGTCAGCCATCTCCGCGATGCGCTCGTTGCGCGGAGCCTCCGCCGCGCCCACACGGAATGTCTCGACAAGCGGCGGCTCGAGCGGCCGGGCATGCGTGCGTGCCGCAGCGACCTGCGCGAGCAGCGGGTCCACTCCATCGCCGCCCTCGGCAGGCACTCCACCATGGCGCACGGCCCGGACTGGCAGCGACTCCATCCATGACGCCAGCGCATCGAAGTCGGCAAACGCAGGCGAGCCCGGCGCGAACGCGGTGATCGCCTGCCCGAAGCTCGCGGCCTCGCGCAGCGCCTCGTGCTCGCGGATCACGACCGGCGCGGCCTGCGCCGCGAATGTCCGGCGCACCGCCGAGAGGATGTCCGATGCGAGCTTCGACGCCTCGCGGTGCAGCGTCGGCACCACACGGATCGCGATGGGGCGCCCGAGGCGCTCGATTGCGGCGTTCACCGTGGCGACCTGACGCTGCGCGCCGCGCAGCGCGAAGTAGCCCGTCTCGATGGGCACCAGGACCTCATCGCAGGCACGCAGCGCGTTGAAGACCAGCCACCCGATGTGCGGAGGGCAGTCGATGATGCACCACCCGAACCGTGGCGCAACGCGGTCGAGAATGCGCGAGAGCCTGCGGTCCCGGTCAGGGGCATTCGCGGCGGGGCTGCCAGGCGACTCGAACTGCGCGAGCGCCACCGTGCTCGGCGCCAGCACGAGATTGCGCGCAGGCTCCCACAGGAGACCGCTCTCGAGCAGCGCCGAGCCTGGACCCTGCATCAGCACATCCTCGATGCCGTGGCTGATGCTCGTGGCGGGCACGCCGAGGGCGAGCGCGCAATGGCCCTGAGGATCGAGATCCACGAGCAGCACACGATGTCCCCGCGTCGCCAGCGTTGCCGCGAGGTTCACCGCAGTCGTCGTCTTGCCGGTGCCGCCCTTCTGGTTCACGACCGAGACGACACGCATGGAGCGTCTATCGGACGTTCGCGGATGCAGGCTTGAGCGACCGCATCCCGATCGCAGCGAGCCCGGCATCGACGACGATGTCGGGCGCATCGCGCACGATGGCGGCGCCGGCACCGGCTCCACCCCTGGGGAGGATGAGCGTCAGGCCGCCGCCACGCCGCTTCTTGTCCGCGCGCATCGCCTCGCGCATCCGCTCCCACGGCGCGTCCGGCGCGAGACCTGTCGGGAGCCCCAGGCTCAACAGGACTGACCTGATCGACTCGATGTCCCGCCCCGATGGCCACGGCCCGTCCGCCCGAATCTGCCCATGCTCCGCCGAAGCCCCCATCGCCGCCACAAGGCCGATCGCCACGGCCTCGCCATGGAGCCACCGGTCCGGCTCGCACGCCTCGATCGCATGGGCAAACGTATGACCGAGGTTCAGCAGCATCCGCTCGCCATGCTCGCGCTCGTCGCGCGCCACGATGTCGAGCTTGACTTGCGCGGCGCGCGCCACCGCGCGGACCGCAGCGCCTCGCGCCTGCGCATCCGGGCGGCGCGCCTCAAGAATCGAGGCCAGCTCCTCGAGCAGCCCCGCGTCCGCGAGGATCGCATGCTTCACGCACTCCGCAAGCCCAGCGCGCAGCGCGCGCTCAGGAAGCGATGCGAGCGACGACACGTCGCTCACGACCGCACGCGGCTGCCAGATGGCGCCAACCATGTTCTTGGCGAGCGTGCCATCGGCGAGCTCGAGGTTGACGGCCGTCTTCCCGCCCAGCGCGGCGTCCACCATGCCCAGCAGCGTCGTGGGCACCTGGATCCAGCGAACGCCCCGCATCCACGATGCCGCCACGAACCCGGCGACATCGCCCACGATGCCCCCGCCGACTGCAACCACCAGCGCGTCGCGGTCGGCACCCGCCGACGCGAGACCGCGCGAGAGCTCCTCGACCGTCGCCAGCGTCTTGGACCGCTCCATCGCATGCACCGCACGGGCCGCGACACGCAGCCCGGCCCGCTCGAGCGATGCCATCGCGCGTTCCGCGAAGGCACGCGCACCGGAGTCGTGGATGACGCACACCACCGATGGACGACCATCCGTGCACACCCCGACAGCGAGCTCGCCGAGACCGTCGACGATCCCGTCCCCGACATGCACCGGCGTGAGGATGCCGCCTGCGCGCTGGGTGAGCAGCAGCGAGCCGGTCAGGGACATGGACCCCACGCGCTCAGCAGCGCGGTCAGGTCGAGGCCATTGATCGTGCCGTCGCCGTTGATGTCCGCATCGCCTGCGCTGCCCCACCCGGAGAGCAGCGCCGCGATGTCGAAGCCGTCGGTTGTCCCGTCGCCGGTGACATCCGCCGGGCAGGCCGGCGCGGATGGCTGCCACTCGAGCGCACCGCGGTCGACGACCGGCGCAGTGCCGCTGCCGGAGTCTGCCGCAGGGCTGTCCACGAAGCGGGCGTTGCCCGCGAAATCCGTCGTGACTCCAGCGGGCACGCTCGCGTTCGCGCCTGAGTCAAGCGCAGGCGACGTGGCCTGCAGCCGGAAGTCGCCGGCGGCCGCATCGACGAACTGCGGATCGGCATTGACGTTGCCCGTGCCAGTGAAGCCGCCCTGCACGATCGAGTGGCTCACGGTCGTGGTGCCGCCCGAGTTGGTGACCTGGTTCGCGGCGGTGGTGCCTCCCGGACCTGTGTTCGCCCAGAAGATGCAGTTCGCCACGGTGGACGAGCCGCTGGTGTTGATGATGCCGCCCGCGAGCGAGGTCGCCACATTGGCGTACAGCGTGCAGTTGCGCATCGTCACGGCGCTGCTCGAGCCGATCCAGACTGCCGCACCGCCGTTGCTGCCCGTGGCGCGGTTGGCGACGAAGATGCAGTTGGTGATGCGGCTCTGCGAGCTGCCGAAGCTCTCGATCGCGCCTGCGCGGGACGCGGCGTTGTTGCGGAACAGGCACGACTCCCACGTCACCGTGGTGTTGTTGCAGTCGAACGCGCCGCCGTAGCTGCCGCCCACATTATCGATGAACTCGCACCGCACGAAGGTGCCGCCTGCGCCGAATATGTAGCCCGCGCCGCCGCCGAAGGTGCAGCGGTTGGCGACGAACCGGCAGTGGCGCACGGTGGGCTGGCCGCTGGTCAGCACCAGGATGCCGCCACCCTTGTCGTTGTTGCTCGAGGCGAGGTTGGCGTTGCCGGCACGGACCGTGAAGCCGTCGAGCACCGCGCTCGATGCCACGCTCGACCCGAGCACCACGTGGTAGGAGTTGTCGCTGAAGGTCGTCGTGCTTGTGGTGTCGTTGCCGAGCAGGTCCCCGGAGAGGATCGTCTCGTTGGCGGCGATGTTCCGCTGGTCGCGCTGCGTCTCTGTGCCCGCGAACCCTCCGTAGATGCCCACTCCGGTGCGCATCACGAAGGATGCCGTTCGGCTGCCGGTGTCGCTTGGGCGGTACGTGCCTGCCTTCACCCAGATCTCGTCGCCCGACACGCTCGCAGAGATCGCCGCGGTGAGTGCCGTAGGACCGCGGTAGGCATCTGCCCAGCTGGTGCCGTTGCCTGCTCCCGTGGTCAGGGTCCCGTCCACATGTCGGATCGCTGCGTCGGCGGCTGGCACGATCCCTGCGGCCACGATGGCCATCGACGCGAGAAGGACGGACGGTCGGATTCTGGTGGTGTGCATCGGGTTCACGTCGCGCCCGCGGCGCCGGAATGGGGAGCCTATAGCCCACACCATGGCGCGCCAAACGGCAGGTGTCACCCTAGCGGGCCGAAATGGGGCGCGATTCACGCGAAATGACCCCAACGGGATTCGAACCCGTGTTACCTCCGTGAAAGGGAGGTGTCCTAGACCAGGCTAGACGATGGGGCCTTCGCGGCGACCGGCCGCGACCCCGACTCGCGCCCCGCCGGGGGGGCGGGCCGACTCGACGAAGGCAGCGGGAATGACCCCAAGGGGATTCGAACCCCTGTTCCATCCGTGAGAGGGATGTGTCCTGAACCAGGCTAGACGATGGGGCCGTCTACGAGCGTCAGAGTATAGCGTGCCCACGCGTACCGGCAACGGCCCGGCAAGGCCTGAGCACCGCCCCCTGCCACGCCAAGTGTCCTCCACCCTGACCATCCTTGCGCCCTCCTCGTTCGAGGCTGACCGCCTTCGACGTGGGCTGTCGGCGTCGACGGCGCCGCTGCGGGTGGTGCAGGTAGGAGTCGGTCCGGGAGCGGACTTCGAGGGTGCCTGGGCTGATCGCCTCGTGCCCGGCAGCATGGTCATACTCGCGGGGGTCGCCGGGTCGCTCAATCCGCGGTGCGCCGCTGGCACTGCGCATTGGGCCGCTGCGGTTGTGGATGCTGAAGGTCGCCGATGGATCCCCCCGGTGCAGGGATCTGCACGCCTCGCGCACGGCATGGATGGACTGGGACAGCGCGTCCTTGCAGGCATGGATCGCGTCATCGGATCTCCTGAGGGCAAGCGGGCGCTGCACGCGTGCACCGGCGCGGCGATGGTCGACTGCGAGTCGGCGTCGTTCGCGCGCGCCGCAAGCCGGCATGGATGGCGTTGGGGCGTGGTGCGCGGCATCAGCGATGGGGCGGACGACGCCGTGCCCGCGTGGATGCCCCAGCTGCTGCGCCGCGACGGGTCGGTCGATGCAGGCGCAGTCGCCGCAGCGCTGCTCACGAACCCGCTTCGCGCCATCGACATGATCCGCAGCGGCCGGTCCGCAGGCCGCGCGATGCGTGCCGCATGCGCGCTCGTCGATGCGCTAACGCAAGAGCCGCACGAGACGCGTGGTGCGCAGCGCGTGCTGCTCTTTGGCGGCACCTTCGACCCACCGCACCAGAGGCACGTATCGATGGCGTCCGCCGCGGCAACGCTGCTCGACTGCGACCGCATCGTGGTCATGCCCGCGGGACGGAGCCCCCTTCGGCGCGGTGTCGAGACCGCGCCTCCTGAGCTCCGACTGGCCATGGCTCGCGCGGCGTTCGCGGACGAGCCCCGTGCCGTCGTCAGCGACCTCGAGGTGCGTCGCGGCGGCACGAGCTACACGGTCGACACGCTGCTTGCGCTTGGTGCGGGGTCTGCGCGCGCACGCACCGACACCGTCCTGCTGATCGGGAGCGACCAGGCGCTGCAGTTCGGCCAGTGGCGCGACGCCACGCGCATCCTCGACGAGCTTGCGG
>VERO01000161.1 GCA_018882625.1 Phycisphaerales bacterium
GCGAAGCTCATTCGGGGTTGCGCGAAGCTCCAGCATGAAGACCGTGCGGCTGGGGTAGGGGATGTTCGAGAGTCGCACGAGGCAGTCGGGCGAGAAGTCGGGGAGCCCGCCGCTCGAGAGCAGCGTCTGGTTCAGCCGGATGTTCATCGCGTCGCTGAACCCGAATGTCCGCGTGATGCCGCCCTTGCCCGCATCGCCAAATGTCCAGGGCGTATCCCGGTCCGGCACGGCGGCCGGGTCGTTCCACACCGAGTCGCGCGCATTCCACGTCTCGATCGGCCGCTGCGCCGCGAACGCGCGGTCGCACAGCTCGCTGTAGGGCTCGAGGCCGAGCATCGGGGGCAGCGCGTTGGGCCAGAAACTCGGGTTGGCGAGGTTCTCCGCCATCGGGGCCGAGTCCTTCTTGCCCTCCCACGGCACCCGCTCCTTGTTCATGTTGGCCCACGACGACATCGCTCCGCCCCAGGCACGCAGGTTGGATTGGCTCTTCGTCGCCCACATCGACCGGCGCACCATCGCGATGCCTGGCATGACGAGCGCGGCAAGCACCGCGATGATGCCGATCACCACCAGCATCTCGACGACCGTGAACGCGCGGCGCGGCCTAGCCATCGATGACGAGCGCGATCAGGCTGGAGATCCTGCGGTGCGCCTCGATCGGATGCCTCAGCGGCAGCTCTCGGTGCACCTTGTACCTGTTGCGCCGGCCGATCCGCTCTCGTTCGAGGTAGTTGCCCTCCTCAAGATCCGACACGATGCGCTGGACCGCACGCTCGGTGATGCCCACCTGGACCGCGACATCCCTGAGCCGGATCTCGGGCTCCTTGGCGATCAGCAGCAGCACGTGTGCGTGGTTGCTGAGGAAGGTCCACGCAGCCCGGTGCTCGGTTGGGGCCGGCGTCCGGCCACGAGGAGTCTTGGCGGTTCGTGCATTGCTGCGGATCTTGCGTGAGACCAATCAGGCGGGCTCCCATCCCTCGCCCGGGACGAAGCGCTGGTGTGCGCCGCCCTGCGGGTCGAGCGCAAACAATCGTACCCACCCGTTCTCGACAAGATCGGCCACATGCCTCTGGTTCGCCAGCACCCCATCGATCCTCGATGTGGGTGCCTCCACAATGACCTGCAGGCGAAGCGGCTCGTGCCGCCAGGAACCGTCCGCAGCCTGCACGGACTGGAGGGGGAGCCCAGTGCGGAGGTCCCCGCCGTTGCCGACCGCAACCCCAGCCCGGCCGATCCGGTTGTGCAGGACCTTGTCTCCAGCCCCGAGCACCTCAGGGTCGACCGTGGACGCGAGGTACTGGAGGTTGATCCACGAGGCGACCACCATGGGCGCGGAGAGGATCAGGTCAAGCAGCGCGCCGTCCGTGTCCGCATCCGCGTCGTAGTCGTGCAGGAATGTGCGGGACCCGAGGTCGACGCCGCGGGTGCGCGAGCGCCGTGCCGCGATGAATGCCGCATTGCCCGCCAGTCCCCACTCCGGCCGCACCTCAGCCCAGTCGCGTGTCCTGCGCCGCAGGGCGGCGAGCAGCCGGCGGGCGCCGCCGCGAGGCCGCACTCCCAGCGACGGGGCGCGCTCCGCGCGGGCCGCAGCGCACGCATCATCGAGCATCTGCTGCGCATGACGGAGAGCGTGCGCGTACGACGGCGGCATGGCACCCGAGTCAAGCATCCTGATCGAGTCATCGGACGTGTCGTGCACGGCCGCCACGAAGAGCGTGTCCTCGGGAATGCGCCAGCCGCGCGGCCGAAGCGCATCGCGCACGTGCGGCGAGTTCAGGATCGCGCACGCCACACGCGCGTTCGCCGCGCCTCCGTGGCCCCCGCATGCCCCGCAGTCGAGCGATGTGCCGTGAGGGTTGTTGGCGCTGCGCGCAGAGTGGCCGCAGAGCATCACGACCGGCGCGATATGGCCGTGCATGCCCATCCCGCGCAGCATGAACTCCGCGGTGCGCACCTGCGCATCAAGTCCGAGGCCGGATCCGTCGGACTCGGGATCGAGGCAGATCGGCGCGCACTCCTCGCGGCGCTCGCGGCTTGCCAGGCAGCTCTCGCCGATGGCCATGGCCGCGGCGTAGGCCAATCCAGCGATCTCGACTGACGCAAATGCAGAGGCCGGTGCCTTGTGCAGGTGAGTGGCGAGGCCCGCCGCCAGCGGGTCGGCGCGGGACTCGCTCTGGATCGAGCACGCTGGCTTGAGCAGCACGGGGCACCGTGCGGAGGTCGTGTCCGCGTCGGACCACTCCATGGCGACGCCGAAGAACCCCGCGAATCCCTTCGTCTGCACTGCGGGCGACAGCAGCTCCAGATGCCTTCGCACCGGCTCGGAACGCACATCGATGCAGAAGACGGCCTGCATGGCAGGCCGGAGGTCTGGCTCCGCATCGGCGCTGGCGCGCACCGACTGGAGCAGCCGACGGCAGTAGGCGTCCTCGGAAGCCTCCTGCAGCGCAAGTCGGATGCGCTCATCGCCGACCGGTGCCGGATCCGAACTGCGGCGCGCCACGGCGCGACCGGTGCTCGGTGCGAGACGCATGACGGCTGCGTCGGCGCAGGCGCGCGCCGCCAGAAGGTCACGCACGGCGCCAGGATCGTTGCGGTCGCGCTCCCACGCGATGCGCCGTGCATGGGTTGCCCACCCGTAGATGCCCGAAAGCAGACGCAGGAATGCAGCGTCCCGCTCCGTGAAGTCCACCCCGATGATGTCGATCGCGCGCTCGATTGCGGCGTCAGGGTCATCCGGCATCAGGGCGATCTCGTCGCGGAAACCAGGAAGTCCTGCGATGTCAATTGACAGGTCGACGGACGCATGGGCGCGCCACCGCGCGAAGGGTCGTGCCGGATCAGCCGCATCGAGCGAGCGCCCCGACTGGTGCTCCATCTCGCACCAGCGTGCCAGCGCATCGCACACCACCTGGTTCCAGCGGGTGCCCTCGCGCCAGTCGATCCACTCCGCGGCCGTCCGCGAGGGCACCTCGATGCGCCCCGGCGAGGTGGGGTGACCGTTGAGCATCGACTCGAGCGCATCGGAGGCAACCCCGACGCGGCGGGCTGCGCCTTCCACGTCGGCGCGGTCGAAGGCTCCCTCGAGCCATCGCTGGCGGAAGTGCGAGACTGGCGGCAGGAGCGAGGCGCCAAGGCCGTCGCGGACGACACGCGCGGCGGCATCGATCGGTGTGGGCGCATGCCCGACGAAGGGGTTAACCGCCACAAAGGACTCCAGGCCCCAGCACGGCGGGATCAGCAGGCAGGCGCGCGCGATGTCCTCGGCGACGGGTACGGCGAGGCGGGCAAGGGCTGGGTTGCGCAGGATCTCAGGCACGGGTCACTCCATTGGTGGTGGTGCGGAAGAGGTCGTTGACACGGTCGAGAGCACGGTTGGCGATGACGCCGAGGTAGAAGCCGTTCATCGCGTGGATGCGCAGGCGCTCCCCGAAGCGCCGCCCCTCCAGTGCCGGCATGGCTGCATGGACCGCCGCGAGCACCGCGATCGCAGTGACAGGAACGGCTGCGGCGATCCACGCCGTCGTACCCGAACCTTGGCGCACCATCGGCGCAGCGGATCCGAGCCACAAGGCCGCAGCCGCGTAGAGGGCACACGCGACCGCTGGAGCGAACGCTGAGCACGCGGCCGATGCGGCGACCCTCGCGAGTGTCGCCCTCACGCATGCGCGGCGCCGGCCCAGAAGCGCCACCCAGCACTGCCCAACGGCGATTGCCACGATGGCCAGCAGCGCGACCTTGCCGGGTCCAGCCCCGTTGGCAAGCCCGAATGCGCTCGCCCATGCGGCAAGCGAGAGCCCGGAAACGACCGTGCCTAGGAGCAGCAGCGACAGTGCACGGGTGGCGTGCGGCGCCGGTAGACGCGCCGCTGGGGGCACCTCGCCGGCGCGCAGGAAGCTCCACGCCTTGTAGAGACCATGGCCCACGATGTGCAGCAGTGCGGCAGGAAATGCGCACAGCGCGCACTGCACCAGCATGAAGCCCATCTGCGACACGGTTGACCAGGCCAGCGCGGTCTTGGCGCGCGCGCCAAACCATGTGGCTGGTGCGGCGACCACCATCGAGGCAGTGCCGAATGCCGAAAGGAGCAGCCACGACTCTGGCACGCGCTCGATTGCCGGCGCAAGCCTGATCAGCAGCACGCCGCCGGCATTGACGATTCCTGCGTGCATGAGCGCAGACACTGGCGTTGGCGCCTCCATAGTGTCGGGCAGCCATCCGTGGAATGGAACCTGCGCAGACTTGACGATCACCGCTGCGCACAGCACCAGTGCGAACGCAGTGAGCGCGGCGCCGTCGCGGACCGTGGATGCGGAGGCGGCCGCGTCGGTGACGCTGGTGGATCCCCATGCGCCCCACGCCACCGCACAGGCGGCAACCAGCAGCGCGTCCCCGATCCAGCTGACGGTGCGGGCGCGGCGTGCCGCGGTGCTTGCCTCTGGCCTCTCGCGGAAGAACCTGAGCACCCGGTCAAGGCAGGTTCCGAGGGCGATCCACGCGCCGATCAGCAGCGGGAGGGCGTCTGCCATGGCGAGCACGACCGCACAGCCCACCGTCGCTGCCATCCACGCGAGGAACTCGCGTCGCCGCGCATGACCGACCATGCAGCGCTCGGCATACCGGCAGGCGACCACGCCGATTCCCGCGACAAGCAGCGCAACGATGGAGGTGACCCGGTCCACGCATAGCCCAAGCGTCGCAGCTGGGGCGTCATGCGTCGCGGCCCACGCCACGGCGCCGGTCGCCAGCGCGAGAAGCACCCAAGGCACGGCCTGAAGCGGCATCGCGCATGCCACCCGCGCGGCGCGACCGGGCAGGGGCATGGGGCGGGTTACGTGCGACGGCTGATACACGACATCCATGTCGCGTATCTATAGGCGCACTTCGGAGTCCTGTCAAGTCACGGTGCGCAGGCGCCCCATGCCGCGAGAACCGCGGCCAGGTCCGTGCCGTCGACCTGCCCGTCCCCGTTGATGTCGGCCGGACCTGACTGCGAGCCCCATGCGGCGAGCAGGATGGTCAGGTCGGAGCCGCCGGTGGTGCCGTCCGCATCGAGGTCGGCCGGGCACGCGGCCGTCGGCAGCTCCGCGGAGAGCCGGAGATCGTCGAAGTAGCCGAAGGCGTTGGCCGTTCCTGGCGAGGAATCGGTCGTCGCGAACAGGTTGGCGGCGAAGAGGGCTCCCGACGCGGTCGTCGTGTGGGAGAACAGCAGCTGTCCATTGGCGCGCAGGGTCGCCTCGCCCGTGGCGACGTTCCACCGGTACACAAACTCGTTCCACTGGTTGAGCTGCACGGATGCGCCCGTGGCGATCCTGTTGGAGGCCGCATAGCCGCCATTGAGCACCACGATGGACCCGTTCTGCGAGTTCACGAGGAATCCGCCGGATGTCTCGAAGGAGCTTCTCGAGATCATGATGCCCCAGCCGCTCGCCACGGACTGGCCGCCTGGCACGAACATCTTGACCCGCGTCTCGAGCACCGACCGTCCGCCCACGCTGGCCGCAGCCCACTTGCCGCTGTTGGCAAGGTCGAGGTAGCCCCGTGTACGCCCGTTGTTGAAGCGCTCGCTCACGAGTCGCGCCATCTGGCCAGTACCGCCGACAGGATCTACGCCCGGGGCCACGCCCGGTCCGATGACCGACCCTGCAGTGAAGGGCGAGTTCACCGAGCCGCTGAGGACCCAGCTTCCCGTGGGACCAAACCATGCGTTCTGGCCGTTCAGGTTGCCGGTGATGTAGGCGGGGAAGCTGAAATCGGTGGCGTAGATC